>CANGMH010000024.1 GCA_947454005.1 Verrucomicrobiota bacterium | reverse complement strand
CTGGGCGTTTTCTCGCGGCCGCGCGCTTCCGCGTCGGATTTCGCGGAGCGATTCGACCGGTTCAAGACCAACGCCACCAAGGCCGAGCTCTACCGCTTCCTCTATGCCGTCCCCAAGGCCGGCGACCTCCACCACCACGCGGGCGGCAGTTGGCGCATGGAGGACCTGTTCGCCGTCGCCACCGACACCCGGCGGAACGGCGGCAACCGCTTCTACACCCGGCTGAAGGCGGGCGGCTGTCCGGAGGAGACGAACTCGTGGCGGAGGTTCCAGACCATCGACCGGTCCACGTGGAAGACGCTTCCCGGATGCGCGCAGGCCGAATTCGTCCCGCTCGACGCCCTCACCGCCCCGCAGCGCCGGGCGTTCATCGATTCGCTCCGCCTCGACGCCCCGGGCGAGGGCCGCAACGAGTTCTTCGAGGAGATCTGGCCGCGCATCGGCGCGTTGAGCCGCAGCGTGGACGTTTTCCTGGAGATGACGGTCGAGACGGCCAAGCGCTACGGCGCCGAAGGCGTGCGTTATCTGGAGCCGCAGACGATCCCGGTCGGCTTCGTCGATGACCAAGGCGCGGCGGTCGATCCCGAGGAGTTCCATCGCCGTCTGAAGGCCCGTCTGGAGATGCCCGACGCGAAGGCGACCGGTGTCGAGTCGCGTTGGCAGGTCGTGGTGCTGCGTTTCACGCCCGTGGCGGAGAAGATGGTCGAGCAGGCCTACGATTTCGTCGGACGCCACCGCGACCTGTGGGTGGGCATCAACATGGCCGGCCGCGAGGACAACGACAAAGGGCACCCGCGGCGTTTCCTAGAGACCTACCGCAAGATGCGCCTCAGGCACTCCGGCATCGGCTTGGCCATCCACGCCGGCGAAGTGGACGAGCCCAATCCCCACATGCGCGACACGCTGCTCCTCGGCGCCACGCGGCTCGGCCACGGCAACAACATCCTGACCGACGAGGACCTCTTGCTCCACCTCCACTCCGGCATCGCCATGGTGGAGATCAACCTCGTCAGCAACCTGCTGCTCGGATACGTGGACACGTATGCGCAGCACCACTTCCCCGAGCTGCTCCGCACCGGCATCCCCGTGGCGCTCTCGACCGACGACTCCGGCATGTGGGACTCGAACATGACCGATGAGTACATGACCGCCGTGACCGAGTTCGCCCTGACCTGGGACGAACTCGTCTGCTGCGGCCGCAACTCGCTCGCGTGGTCCTTCGCCGAACCAGCCCTCAAGGAGAAGCTGCTCGCCAGCTACGACCGCGATATCAAGGCCTTCGAGGCCGGGCTCGGCTCCGACTGGAACGCCGCGCTGCAGACCGTGAAGCCCGTCAGCTATGGATTCGCCCTGCGGCGCTGGGGCCTCACCCGCTGACGACAGACACTCCCATCAACGTTCCTTCCAAGCGACCCGCGTCCAGCTCCCCGACATGTTGACACGATTTTTCCGACTCGAGCAGCACGGCACGACCGTGCGCCGCGAGCTCATCGCCGGCCTGACCACCTTCGCCGCGATGGCCTACATCCTCGCGGTCAACCCGGCCATCCTCTCGCAGACGGGCATGGACAAGGGCGCGCTCATCACCGCCACCGCCTTGGCGTCGGCGTTGATGACGGTGGTGATGGCGCTGGCCACGAACTACCCGATCGCCTTGGCGCCGGGCATGGGCTTGAACGCGTTCTTCACCTTCGGCATCTGCCTCGGCTCGAAGACGCCGTGGCAGGCGGCCCTCGGGCTCGTGTTCTACAGCGGTGTCGCGTTCCTCATCCTCACGCTCACCGGCGTGCGGCGAAAACTGATCGATGCCATCCCCCATGAGCTGAAGCTGGCCATCACCTGCGGCATCGGACTGTTCATCGCCTTCATCGGGTTGAAAGGCGCCGGCGTCATCTCGGCCAACCCCGCCACGTTGGTCAGCCTCGGCGACATCCGCCAGCCGGGCCCGCTGATGGCCCTCGGCGGCATCATCGTCGCCGCGGTGCTCATCTGGCGGAAGGTGCCCGGCGCCATCATCCTCACCGTGCTGGGGCTCACGGTGCTCGGCCTCTTCCTGAAGACCTCCGGACCGGACGCCGCGCCGGTGACGCCCATGCCGGCCTCGTTGGTGTCCGCCCCCGCGTCCTTGGCGCCGACGTTCCTCCAGCTCGACCTCGGCTACTTCTGGCAACATTGGCGGGTGTGCCTGCCGCTGCTGCTGGCGCTGCTGTTCGTGGATCTCTTCGACAACATGGGCACGCTCATCGGGGTCTGCCAGCGGGCCGGTCTGCTCGACAAGCAGGGCAACCTCCCGAAGATCGGCCGGGCCCTCACCGCGGACGCGACGGCGGCGATGGTCGGCTCCACGCTCGGGACCTCGACGGTCACGAGCTACATCGAATCCGCGGCCGGGGTCGAGGCCGGCGGTCGCACCGGCCTGACCGCCATCACCACGGCCGGCTGCTTCCTCCTCGCGCTCTTCCTCAGCCCGCTCATCGCCGTCATCCCGGCGGCGGCCACGGCCCCGGCGCTGGTCATCGTGGGCGTGTTCATGATGCAGAGCGTCGCGGAGCTGGACCTGAAGGATTTCGCCAAAGCCGTCCCGGCCGTCATCACCATGCTGGCCATGCCGCTGACCTTCAGCATCGCGGAAGGCATCGCCATCGGTTTCGTGGTCCACGTGTTCTTCATGCTCGGCATCGGTCGCGGGAAGGAAGTGAAGCCGCTTTCTTGGGTGCTCGGCCTGCTCTTCCTCGCCCACCTCATCTGGAGATGACGACACCGATCGGACCGGCACGGGATCCGCGGAAGGGCCTGGATCTGCGGCACGCATCCGCGCTCTTGTTGCTCGCCCTCGCATCCGTCCTCGTCGCCGGCTGCGCTTCACCCGAAGGGACCGCTGGCCGAGGACGACCAGCCACCCGTTTCATCGCCGTCATGGCGGCCTACGGTCCGGAGATCGCGGCGAACGAAGCCGCGTTCCTCGGCACGAATGCGCCGGTCTCGGTGACCAAGATCAACGGGGTCGCCTTCAAGCACGTGCGGTTCGAGGGACGCGACCTGCTGCTGTTTCCCAGCGGCGTGAGCATGGTGAACGCGGCGATGACGACCCAGTTGGCACTGGACCGTTTTCCCATCTCGCATGTGCTCTTCGCCGGCATCGCGGGCGGCATCGATCCCGCCCGCCACATCGGCGACGTCGTCATCGCGGACCGGTGGTTCCACCATTCCGAGGCCGCCTACCTCAATCCCAAGCCCGACGGATCCGGCTACGTGAAGCCGGACTATCTGAAGCCACCCTACGAGAACTTCGGGTTCATCTTCCCCGACCACGTCTGGACGGTCCGCGACGGCATGGAGGAGCCGCAGCGGCAGCCCTTTTTTGCGGTGGACCCGTCGCTGCTCGAAGCGGCCAAGCGGGCGGCGGCGACCGTTCCGCAGATGACCTACGCCGGCCGCGAGGTGCAGGTGTCCGTCGGTGGGAACGGCATCTCCGGGCCTGTCTTCATGGACAACCGGGAGTATCGCCAGTGGGCCTTCCGCGTGTGGAAGGCCGATTGCCTCGACATGGAATCCACCGCCATCGCGCAGGTCTGCTGGGCCAACCGGAAGCCGTTCCTGGTCGTGCGCAGCCTCAGCGACCTCGCCGGCGGTCAGGACGGTGTGAACGCCGCCGATTCCACCGAGGGACCGGTGTCACGTCTCGCCGCGACGGTGGTCCGCGAGGTCGTCCGACAGTTGCGGTAGAAGCCCGCGCGGCTCGCTGCCGACGTCCGCTTACCAGGCGGCGGAACGCGGCCTTGTCACGCGCCTGCGAACACGACCGGCCGGTTCGTCAGGACAAGCCCGCCAGCTTGCTTCCGCGGCGGCGCCAGAGCGCATAGCCGAGCGCACCCGCCGCGAAGGCACCGGCGTACGCCTCGGGTTCGGGGACGGGGCTGGCGTCCACGACCAGATTGTCGATGTGCAACGCGGGCAACGTCGCGGTCTCCGCCGGCTTCTCCAGTAGGAGGGTGTCGAAGCTCGTGAGGGTCGTCCCGGTGAAGCCCGAGACCTTCGGCGTGGTGAAGTCGTCCACGTAGAGCGCCAGCGTCATGCCCACGACCTCGCGACGGATCTCGAGGCGGGCCGTGTGCACCGTGGTCCCGTCGCTCACGCTCTTGGGTTGGATGAAGAGCGTGGAACCGTCGCTGTCGGGCGGGGGCGCGGTGAGCACGCCGGGCTGGTTGTCGAGCAACAGACCGGCGAAGAGGTCCACCGAGTTCGATTCTTGGCGCAGCTGGTAGAAACCGCCCGTGCCCGGCGCGGAGTTGTCGAAGTGGGTGATGTCCGCGTGGAAGCCGGTGTCATCGGCGTAGCTGGCCGTGCCATGGCTGTCGTAGAGGCCGAAGCGGATGAAGTTGCCCTGCGGGATGGCGATCGGGACGCCGGTGTAACGGTAGTCGAACTGGAGCGAGATGGTGAGACCGACCGCCAACGCCTTCGGCGTGAAGGAGGTCATGAGGTTGTTCTGCGAGCCCACGCCGCGCGCGACCTGCGAGCCGGCGCCGAAGCTCGGGTCGTCGTAGACCTCCCACGACGATTCCGTCGTGTACGAACCCGGTAGCGCGCCGAGCGGGTAGGTGTCGAAGGTCTCGGTGAAGAGCGACGCGTGGGCGATGGTGTTCCCGGCCAACAGGCCGGCGGCGAGGCGGACGATCCGGGAGTTTTTCATCGGATTCATGGATTCCAGATAGCTTGGGACGCGAGGAACGATCGGTGACTTGTCGAGCAACCAAGGTCCGACAAGCACCCGCCAGGCCTGTCGCGATCTTGCGATTCCGCGCACCGACCAGGTGACATGTCCGTCACTCATTTGGATCCGGACCCTCACACCGCGGTAACCTGAACGACATCAGCAGGATGCCATCGTGGTGTTTCAGGTCGCCGGTGGAACGGGCGACGCGGTAGTGGGACCGTCCGGTCTCCCGTGTCGATCGTGCCGGCCTCCCACGCCGCCCAGAACGACGGCGACATCAAAACATCCATGAACCCATCGACCGCATCCATCCAGCATTACCGACGGGCCGCCGTGCTCCTCGCGCTCGCCGCCGGACTCACCTCGGCGTCGGCAATCGACCCCACCTTGTCCTTTCTCGGCGTCGCGTCCGGTGACGTCACCACGAGCGGCGCCGTCGTCTGGACCCGCGCCGTCGACGCGTCCGCTCCGGCGGCGGCGGCGCTGACGATCCAGGTGACCACCGATCCGACCTTCGCCACGGGCATCTCCACCATCAACGGCACGACGGATGCCGCGAAGGACTACACCTGCAAGGTGGACATCGCCGGCCTCCTGCCGGGCACCGTCTACTACTACCGCTTCGTCGGGCCCGCGAGCGAGCTGAGCATCGTCGGCAAGTTCAAGACCGCCCCGGCCGCGAACGCCGCGGTGCCGGTCCACTTCGCCTTCAGCGGCGACAACGACGGCCTCATGCGCCCGTACGCGCTCGCCACGACCATCCCGTCGCAGAACCTCGATTTCTACATCAACCTCGGCGACGTCATCTACGAGAACGCCAGCAACCTCACCTCGAGCGGAGCCCACAACGGCGCGTCGTGGCTGAACTCGCCCTCCGTCACGCTTTCCAACGATTCGTTGAGCCGCGACGGCCTTCCCCGCGCAACCGTCTCCGGCGCGCCGTTCGCCACGCAGGCGCAGCTCAAGACCGACTACGAGAAGAAGTACCGCGAGAACTTCCTGCCGGTGAACACCGGCGGCCAGAACAGCCTCCAGGTCCTCTACGTGGCCCAGGGCAACTACACCACCTGGGACAACCATGAGCTCGGCAACCGCAAGTACATCGACGGCGGCGCGCCTGCCGGCGGTTCCGTCGGCGGTGCCAGCGGCACCGACATGGCCACGGGACGTGGCGTCGACGCCCGCGCCTATATCGCTCTGCCCGGCTCGAACACCGGCGGCTCCGGCAACGTGAACAACGTCAACGACGCCAACACGTCGTCGACCGACTTCATGAACCGCGCCACCGGCTGGCTGACTCTCCAGAACGTCTTCCTCGCCTACCAGCCGATCGCCGACCGCGGCACGGTCAACGCGCCGTCCGACGCACGCACCCACGGGACCAAGCAGCTCTACACCGCCCAGCAATGGGGCAAGCACGCGGTCTACATCAACACCGACTCCCGCTCGTACCGCGACATCCGCCTCAAGACCGCAAACGGCGGAGCCGACGACACGTCCACGCCCCGCGCGGACAACGTGAACCGCACCTATCTCGGCGCGACCCAGCTCGCCTGGCTGAAGAGCACGCTGCTCGCCGCGGAAGCCGCCGGCACCCCGTGGAAGTTCGTCTCCATCTCCGACCCCATCGACCAGCTCGGCCCCATCGGCGGCGCGCTCACGACGATCGCAGCCGTGAGCGCCGATGGCGGCAAGGCCTACATGGGCGGGTTCCGCGCCGAGCGCAACGACCTGCTGAAGTTCATCGCGGACCACCAGATCAAGAACGTCGTCTTCATGGCGACCGACGACCACCAGAACCGCATCAACGAGCTCTCGTACTCGCCCACCGGCCAGACCGCGGTGCAGTCCAGCTACGTCAAGGTGCCGTACTGCTTCTCGATCGTCTGCGGTCCGCTCGGCGCCACCGGCCCTGACCTCGTCACCGACCACTCGTTCAGCAACATCAAGGCGATCGCCGACAGCCTCGCCACCGCCCAATCCAACGCCGGCATCGATCCTGTCGGTCTCCAGAACTATCCCGGTCTCCGCGACATCGTCCGCGAGAACGACCCGACCGCTGCCACCAGCCCGCAGCCGGTCGATTTCTACAGCCCCGACACGTTCAACTACAGCGTGCTCGACGTCGCCGCCGACGGGAAGACCCTGACCGTGAGCAGCGTGGGCATGAACTCCACCGCGCAGAACGCCGGAACCGAATACGCCGACGGCCCGCAGGCCCGGACCGTGTTCAGCTTCAAGGTGGACGCCGCAACGGTCGCACCGCAGGTCACCCGCAGCGGATTCCTGCTCAACCGCCGCACCAACCGCCTCGTCCAGGCGGTCGTCGTCAAGAACGTCGACACCGTCCCGCTCACCGGCCCCGTGCGCATCGCGTTGGACAACCTCTCGTCCGGCACCACGCTGGCGAACTCCACCGGCACGACCGCCAACAACGCGCCCACCGGCAGCCCGTACATCACGGTCTCCGCCGGGGACCTCGCCCCGGGCGCCACCGCCACGGTCGAACTCCAGTTCACCAAGCCCGCCACCGGCGGCGTCACCTACACCGCGCGGACCATCACCGGTTCGCTCGTGCCCTGAACCCCGCCCGGCACGCGAAAACCTGCAAAGCCAAAGATCCGTCCCAAGAACACCATGAAATCGATATCCACGTCCCTGTCAGCCCTCGTCATCACCGCGGCCCTGGGCGGCCTCCTGCCCGCGCCTGCGGTCCATGCGGCCACCGCCGAATATGACGTCTCGGTCAACACATCGGCGCTCGTCGGCAACCCGTCAGGCCCGTTCTCGCTGGACTTCCAGTTCAACGACGGCGCCGGCACCGGCGACAACAACAACACCGCCAGCGTCTCCGGCTTCGTCTTCAACGGCGGGCTCGCGACCGGTTCGCCGACGTTGTCCGGCGGCGCCACCGGCAGCCTGGCGGCCGGCCTGCACTTCAGCGATTCCTCGGCGCTCAACGAGGCGTACCAAGGCTTCACGCCGGGATCGACGCTGACGTTCCACGTCTCGCTCACCCTCAACGTGGCCCCGGGCTCGGCGCCGGACCTGTTCAGCTTCGGCGTGCTGGACAGCTCGCTCGCCAACCTCCCCACCACCGGGTTCGGCGACTCGCTGTTCACCGTCGAGATCGGGGCCTCGGGCGCGACCTTCGCGACCGGGACCAGCTCGTCCCCCAGCGTCACCGTGAACGTCACCGCCGTGCCCGAACCCGGCGTCTGGGCGACCGCCACCGGCGCGTTGCTGATCGGCTTCGGCGTCTGGCGCCGTCGCCGCTGAGCCACCGGGGCATATCGTCCGCGAAGTCCGCGCCTCGGCGCGGACTTTTTGTTTTACGGGGGCCACTGCCGTTGCCGGTCCGCCGCGGACTCGTCCCGGTGCCGGGAACCGCGTCGGCAGCCCGTCCCGGGCGCCTCTGCATCCCCGCCGTTCACCAGGCCGCGAACGCACCGTCCTCGCCGAACAAGCGCGAGCCGCGATAGGTCTTCATCTGGTGGATCGGTTTCCAGCGGGACGAACCGTCGAGAAGTCCAATGTTGCCGCCGACGGCCCCGATCGCCGCCGAGGGGACCCCGGAGCCGCGGTTGCGCGAGTCGCCCTGCTTCATCACCGGGCCGCGGGCCGCGTGCGGGGCGAAAGTGATGCGCTCGGACGGCGACCAGACGTTGAGGTCGGCCAGCAGCGGCATCCTCGGGTCCTCCGAGAAACGCTGCGGCGAGGTCCAAAGATCGGAGGTGCTGCGGATCGCCTCCCACGGCGTGCCCCCATGGCCGCCGAGGTAGGAATAGCCGATCACGACGCCATAATCCTTGTAGAAATCGAACCCCTGCCGCGTGTTGAACGGCGCGCCCAATCCCGGGCAGACGAGGAACCGGTGCTCGCCGCCGGCGATGCGCACGAGATTCGTCCGCGTGCTGTGGGCCAGGAGGACCACATGTTCGTCGAGCCCCGGCGGCAGGTTGGCGGTCTCCGACGGACCCTTGAACATCGGGTCGCGCAACTGGCGCTCGCCGACGCTGGAATAGCCCGGCGCCAACCGGTCCTGCTGGTCATGTCCGTAGAGCGCCAACGTGAGGTAGAACTGGTGCTGGTTGCCCAGGCACACGGCACGTCGGCCCCGCTCCTTCGCGCCGACCAGCGCCGGCAGCAGCAACGCCGCGAGGACGCCGATCACCGCGACGACCACCAGCATCTCGACGAGCGTGAACGCATCGCCCCTTCGGACGGCACGGCGACGCTGGTGGTTCGGGATGCGCATGGCGGAGGGACGGCAGGCATGGGAAGTAGTGCGCGCCCACCGGACCGCCGCAAGACAAAGGGCAGCGATCCGGGCGAAGGACGGCTCCCGACTTTTCCCGCGCGCCGGGGCCGGTTCCGCGCTACGCTCCACGACATCCTATGAGCCGACCTTCATCATCCCGCGGTCCCGGCGCGCTGGTCTATCTGGGCGCCGTGCTGCTGCTCATCGGCGCGATCGTGGCCGGGGCGTGGTTCGCGGCGCAGCGCAGCGCCACCGGCACCGACGGCGACGGCAACGCGCCGTTCGCGCAGGCGATGGCCTCGGGCAAGACCTTCTACGACAAAGGCGATCCCGGAAAAGCGATCAGCGCCTTCCAGACCGCCCTGGCGATGAACCCGGCGAACCCCGACGTCCACATCAACCTCGCCAACGCCTTCCTGCTCGCGAACCAGCCCGGCCCCGTCGCGATCCATGCCGCGGAGGCGCTGCGCTTCGAACCGGGCAACGGCGCCGCCCACTACCTGCTGGGATGCTCCGCGTTGCGGCAGAACCAGTACTCGAACGCGGTGCAGTCCTTGCAGGAGGCCAAGGCAGCCGACCCGACGGTGAACGCGGTGAGCTTCCAGCTCGGCCGGGCGTTCTTCGGTTGGGGCAAGCTCGACGACGCCGCGGCCCAGCTGCGCGAGGTCGTGCAGTTCGACACGAACCATCCGTCCGCCTTCTACCTGCTCAGCCAGGTGCTGCTCCGCCAGGGCCAGCGGGAGGAGGCCGTCGCCGCCCTGGCTTCCCACCAGAGGATCGCCGCCGGCAAGACGCAGGCGGCCGACGATCCCGCCATCTACGAACGCTGCCGCTACACCGAGATCGTCGCGCCCTTCCCGCTGGAGCAACCGGCCCGGGACGGCATCGCGCTGAAGTTCGTCGACGACACCGCCCGAGCGTTCGGCGGAAACGGGGCGAAGCTCCACGGCGCGTTCGGCCTGGTCGACATCAACCGCCGCGGATGGAACGACCTGCTCGTCGCGAACGAGACGGGCGTCCAGCTGCTCTGGAACTCCAACGGCGTCTTCACCGCCCGCACGGCGCCGCTCGCCGTCGCCGCCGCCGCGGGCGCCACGCAGGTGCTCGTCGGCGACCTCCAGAACGACCGCTACGAGGACGCCGTGATCATCGGCCCCGCCGGCGTCTCGGTGCTGCGCTTCGCGACCAACGGGGTCTTCAGCGACGTCACGGCGCAGAGCGGATTGCGCGCCGCCAAGGCCTCGGGATCCGCCGGCGCGTTCGGCGACCTCGATTTCACCGGCAAGCTCGGCCTCATGCTCGCGACAGCGGACGGCCAGCTCCGCAGCTTCACCAACCTCGGCAGCGGGACCTTCCGCGAGCGCAAGGGCGACCCCTTCGGCGCCACCAACGTCGTCGCCGTCGCCGTGGACGACTGGAGCAACGACGACCTGCCCGACGTGCTGCTCACCCGCAAGGGGCAACCGCCGCTCCTGCTCGCCAACGTCCGCGGATCCGGCCTCGTCGCGACCAACCCTCCGGCCGATTGGCCCGCCGCGCGCGCGCTCGCCGTCGGCGACCTCAACAACGACCTGCGCAACGACGTCGCCCTCGTCACCGACAAGGCCGTCGAGATCTTCTTCGGCGGCCTGCGCGAACCGTTGCGGCTCCCGGCCAAGGGCAACCGCATCCGCCACCTCCGCGCGCTCGACCTGGACAACGACGGCTGGCTCGACCTCGTCGCGTGGGGCGCCGACGGCGTCCGCGTGTGGCGCAACCGCGGCAGCGCCGGCTTCCACGAGGTGACCGCCGAGCTCGGTCTCGGCATGCTCGCGACCTCCGACATCACCCAGCTGGCCGCGGCGGATCTCGACGCCGATTGCGACATCGACCTCGTCGTCGAGGTCGCCGGTGCCGGCCTGAGGATGCTCCGCAACGACGGCGGCAACGCCAACGGCATGCTCAAGCTCCGCCTGCTCGGCAACCGCTCGAACGCCAGCGCGCTCGGGGTGAAGACCGAGCTCTCCGCCGGCGGCTGGCACGGGCTGCGTTCCGTGCAGACGCTCCCCGTCGAGATCGGCGTCGGCAAACGGAAGCAGCTCGATTCGGTCAGCATCCGCTGGTTCGACACCCGGCAGGACACCACCGAGGTCGCCGTGTCCTGCGAGCCGATGTCGTTGTTCGAGCTCGTGCTTCCCACCGGTTCCTGCCCCTACCTCTACACCTGGAACGGCCACAGCAACCGCTTCGTCACCGACATCCTGGGCGCCGCGCCGCTGGGCCTGCCCGTCGCGCCGGGACGTTTCATCGATGCCGATCCGGACGAACTGGTGCGCATCGGCGACGAGACCGACGTCGTGCCGAAGGACGGCGATTACGTCGTCCATCTCACCGAGGAACTGCGCGAGATCCTGTATCTCGACCAGGCACGGCTCGTGGTCGCGGACCGGCCCGCGGGCCAGGAGGTCCACACCACCGGCAAGCTGGTCCCAGGGAAACCGTTCCCCAAGCACGAGCTGGTCGCCTTGGGCGGACGCGTGCCGCTGCGCCGCGCCGAAGACCTGTCGGGCAACGACGTCACCGCGGCGCTGGGGGCCGTCGACGGCCGGATGGTCTCGCCCGCCTCGCTCCGCGGACCGCAATACCGCGGTCTCGCCGAGCCGCACGGCGTCGTGCTCGAGTTCCCGCCGCTCGCGGATGCCGCACGGCCCGTCCTGGCGCTGTCCGGTTGGCTGCGCTTCGGCGGCGGCATGGCCAACATCGCCGGCTCGCACTCGCCGGACTTCCCCTTCCCCTTCCCCGTGCTCGAGGCCGGCACCGCCGCGGGCTGGCAGAAGGTCGACGTCACCGTGGGCGCGCCCGCCGGCAAGACCAAGACCATCCTCGTGGACCTCGCCGGCAAGCTTCCCGCGGGAACGACACGGCTCCGGTTGACCCAGTCGTTCGAGATCCACTGGGACCGCATCGCGCTCTTCACCGAGAGCCGGAAGCCGTCGGTCCATGAGGTCGCTCCGAGCGCGACCGACCTCCACTGGCGCGGCTACAGCGAGTTCGCCGACCTGCCCTGGACGCAGCCGCTCACGCCGGTGTACGACCGCGTGAAATCGAAGCCGGCGTGGACGATCACGCCGTCCGGCTGGGTCACGCGTTACGGTCCGGTGGACGAGCTGCTGGCGGGCGCCGACAACGGCCTCGTGCTGGTCGCCGCCGGCGATGAGCTGACGCTGCGGTTCGCGGCCAACCGCCTGCCGCCGAAGCCGGCGGGCATGGTGCGCGAGTTCTTCCTGTCCGTCACCGGCTGGGACAAGGACGCCGATTACCACGTCGTCCGCGGCGACGAGGTGGGACCGCTGCCGTGGCGCGGCATGGACGACCAGCGATACGGGAGCGAGCCGCGGCCGGCCTTCCCGAGCGACGCGCTGCATGAGCGCTTCGGTTCGCGCTGGATCGGTCCGAAGACGTTCGTCCGCCGCGACCGACCGACATCGAAGCCATGAACACGAACCAGTGGCGCACCGCGTTCGCATCGCGACTCCCGCTCCTCCTCGCTTGGTACCCGCTCGTCTGGCTGGCGTCGGTCTACCTGTTCGTCCTGCGAGCACGCTTCCATCTCGGGTTCTGGCCCGAGCCGTCGCGGCCGGACCCGAAGAACCTCGGTTTCGCGGTCCACCACGCCGTCAATTGGTTCGGTCTCGCGACGGTGCCGGGAGCGATCGTCGCCGCGGTCGTGCTCGCGGTCGTCGAAAGCCGGATCGGACGGCGGACCAAGGCGTGGCCGGTGTTGTCGTTGGCGGCGGTCTCGTTCGTCGCGGTCATCGCCACCGGGCGGCTCGATCCGGGACGCTTCTTCGAGTGGTTCGTGGATTGAAGCGCCCATGACCGGACCGACCTATCCGGAAGCCGTGGTCCTGCTCCATGGCCTGTGCCGGACCCGGCGCTCGATGATCCCGATGGACCGGGCGTTGGCCGCGGAGGGATTCCTCGTCCGGAACGTGGGCTATCCGTCACGGACCCGGTCCATCGCCGAACTGGCCGACCAGGTCATCCCCGAAGCGCTCGCCGGATGCCGCGGCGCCGGCGCGCGCACGATCCACTTCGTCACCCGTTCGATGGGCGGGATCCTGGTCCGGGCGTGGGCGGCCAAGGAAAGGATCCCCGACCTCGGTCGCGTGGTGATGCTCGGACCGCCCAACCAAGGCAGCGAAGTCGTCGATGTCCTGAGACGCCGCTGGATCTTCGGGAAGCTGAACGGCCCCGCGGGCCGCGAGCTGGGGACCGGGGCCGATTCGACGCCGAACCGGCTCGGTCCGGTGACGTTCCCGCTCGGGATCATCGCCGGCGACCGATCGGTGAACTGGATCAACAGCCTCTGGATCCAAGGCGACGACGACGGCAAGGTCTCGGTCGAGCGCACCCGGGTCGCCGGGATGACCGACCACGTCGTGGTCCACGCGGCCCATCCGCTCTTGATGCGGGACGCCCGGGCCATCCGGCAGACGATCCGTTTCCTTCGCACGGGAGGTTTCGACCACGCCCCGGCGGACCGCCGATGACCGGGCTCCGGCCGGGGCCGCGCCCTCCGGGCGGGACACGACCGATGGAACGAAAAACGGGCGACGCGTCGGCGTCGCCCGTGTGTCGATGCGGATCCCGGGACCCGGTCACTGCATCTCGCCGATGTGCTCGAGGCGGAGGATCTTCGTGTCCTTGTTGTTGCCCCATTCCTTGCCGTACTCGATGACGTACAGGCAGCCGTCGGGGCCGAGTTCGACGTCCATCGGACGCTTGATCTCGGTGCCGGGCATGAAGCGCGACATCATCAGCTTGCCGTTGGCGTCCTTGGCGATGTTGTCGTCCTTGTCGAGCTTCACGGCGATGATCCAGTTACGGCTCCATTCGTAGATGAAGAGCGTGTGGTCGAACTCCTTGGGCAGCTTGTGCGGCGACTTGAGGGACGGATCGAAGTAGTACACCGGACCAGCCATCGCCGTGCGGCCGCCGCTGCCGACCGCGGGGAACTTGGTGGACGGGGACGGCGGATAGTAGATGAAGGCCGGCTGCGCGGGCGGCAGGTCGCGGATGCCGGTGTTGTTCGGCGAATCGTTCACCGGATGCGCGGCATCGTAGAAGGTCGGCTTGAAGTCGGCCGCGATCCAGGGCGCGGGCTTGGCGGGCCATTCAGATTCGGGTTTGCCGTCCTTCTTGGCCTGGGCGCGGGCCGCGTTGACGTCGTTGAACGTCTGCCGGGCGACGTAATCCACCGGAGCGTAGGGCTTGTTGTCGCCGACGAAGTAAGGCCAGCCGAAGAACCCCGCCTTGCGGGCCTGGTTGACCTCGTCGTGTCCGGCCGGGCCGCGCTGCGGGTTGGGTCCGCCGGCATCGGGACCGACCTCGCCCCAATAGAGGTAGCCGGTCTTCTGGTCGACGGCGATGCGGAACGGGTTGCGGTTGCCCATCACGTAGACCTCGGGCTTGGTGCCGGGCGTGCCGGGCTTGAAGAGGTTGCCGGCGGGGATCGTGTAGCCGCCGTCGACCTTGGGCGTGATGCGGAGGATCTTCCCGGTGAGCGAGTTCGCGTTCGCCGCCGAGCGCTGGGCATCCCAAGGATAATGGCCCTTGCGCGGATCGTTCGGCGAATAGCCGTCGGAATCGAACGGGTTCGTGTTGTCGCCGACCGAGACGTAGAGGTTGCCCTTGGCGTCGAAGGTCAACGACCCGCCGACGTGGCAGCACTGCTCGCGCTGGACCGGGATCTCGATGATGGTCTTCTCGCTGGCGAGGTCCAACGCTTCGCCCTTCAGGGTGTAACGGGAGACGCGGATCTTGCCGGACTTGCCGTTCTCCTGGCCGTCGTTGGTGGTCTCGGTGAGGGAGTGGTTGACGTAGATCCAACCGTTCGCGAGGAACTTCGGGTCGAGCGTGATGCCGAGCATGCCCTCTTCGAGGCCGTCGAACACCGGGATGGTGGCGATCACGACCGTCGCCTTCGTGGACGGGCTCCACATCTTCACGATGCCTTTGCGCTCGGCCCAGAAAACGCGGCCGTCCTTGGCCACGGCCAGTTCCATCGGGTCGACGATGGTGTCCGTCGCCTTGCCGTCGACCACGGCGTCCTCGTCAAGGACCACCTTGCGGAAAGCGGATTCCGGCGGGAACCAGCTGGCATCGGGTTTTACGCCGCCGCCGCTGCCCGTGGTGGGGGTCTGGGTGGTCTGGCCGAGGGCGAGGTTCATGGCCAGCATGAAGCCGGTGGAAAACGTGGGGAATCGCATGCCCCGGATGGACTACACGGGCCGCAGGTTTAATCAATCCAAGTTTCCCTCAAAGCAGCGTTGACACCCGTCGCCCCATTTGGTTACTTCGCGGCTCTTTTTTACGGAGCGAATCTATATGTATGCTGTGATGGAAACAGGCGGGAAGCAGTATCGCGTTACTGCCGGCGACACCTTGGAGATCGAGAAGCTCGAGCTCGAACCCGGCGCTATCGCCACCTTCGACCGCGTGTTGATGGTGAACAACGGCGGCGTCATCACCGTGGGCTCGCCCACCGTGGCCGGCGCGAAGGTCGTGGCCGACGTGGTCGAGCAGACCAAGGCCGACAAAGTCATCATCTTCAAGATGAAACGCCGCAAGGGCTACCACAAGAAGCAGGGCCATCGGCAGAAACTCACGGTCATCAAGGTCAAAGAGATCACGGCTTAATCCCACCGAAGGAATTCTATGGCGCATAAGAAAGGTCAAGGCAGCGTACGCAACGGTCGCGACAGCCACGGCAAACGGCTGGGCGTGAAACGTTTCGGAGGCCAGCTGGTCAACGCCGGCACCATCATCATCCGCCAACGCGGCTCCAAGTTCCACCCCGGGGTGAACGTCGGGGTCGGCCGCGATTGGACGTTGTTCGCCCTCATCGACGGACGCGTGAAGTTCGACAAGCACCGCCGCCGCGTCCACATCGAGGCCGAGGTCGAGGTCGCCGCCGCGGAAGCCGCCAAGAACTGACGTCCTCCGGCACATCTCTTCTCAGGCGAGGCCGCGGGCCTCGCCTTTTTTTTTTTAGCCCGATATCCTGCCGCCATGTTCATCGACGAGGTCAAGGTCTTCGCCCGCGCCGGCCACGGCGGCAAGGGCGCCGTCGCGTTCCACCGCGAAGCCTACATCACCAAGGGAGGCCCCAGCGGGGGCAACGGCGGACGCGGCGGCGACGTCGTGCTCGTCGCCGACCACGACCTCAACAACCTCATCCAGCAGTTCTACGTCCCGCGCCTGATCGCCCAGGAGGGCGAAGCCGGCATGGGCAAGGGCATGGACGGCGCCGCCGGCAAGGACCTCATCATCAAGGTGCCCTGCGGGACGCTCGTGTGGCGCATCGCCAAGCCCTTGGAAGAGGTCGAAGCCGACCCCGAGAACGAGGTCTCCACCAAGGTCGTCGCCAAGGCCGACACGGCCCCGGCCAGCGGAGGCAAGATCCCTGTCGGCACCGCGAAACGTCCCACGATCCGGACCGCCAAAGGCGTGTCGGCCTTGGAGATCGACCTGGAGGAAGAAGGCTTCGACGACCCCGTGGCGAACGTGCGCGACAAAGGCGAGCTCGTCTGCGACCTGGTCGAGAACGGCCAACGATTCGTGCTCTGCAAGGCGGGGCGCGGCGGCCTCGGCAACCGCAACTTCGCCACCAGCGTCCGGCAGGCGCCGCGGTTCGCGCAGCCCGGCGAACCGGGCGATGAAGGCGAGTTCCTCTTCGAGCTGCGCATGGTCGCCGAGGTCGGACTGGTGGGCTACCCGAACGCGGGCAAGTCCACGCTGCTCACCGCGATCTCCCACGCCCGACCGCGCGTCGCGCCGTATCCGTTCACGACGCTCACGCCGCAGGTCGGGATCCTCGAGTACGAGGACTGGCACCGCCTGACCATCTGCGACGTGCCCGGGCTGATCGCCGGCGCGCACCGGAACGTCGGCCTGGGCCACGCGTTCCTCCGCCACATCGCGCGCTGCCGCATCATCGTCATCCTGCTCGACATGGCGGGGACCGACAACCGCGAGCCGTGGGACGACTACAAGAGCCTGCTGCAAGAGCTCGAGCTCTACGACCCCGCCCTGCTGGAGAAGCCCCGCCTGGTCGTCGCCAACAAGATGGACGAGCCGGCCGCCGAGGCGATGCTGAAGAAGTTCAAGCGCAAGATCACCAAGACGCCGGTCCTGCCCATCTCCGCCGCGTTCGGCCAAGGCATCCCGGAGTTCCGCCGCCGGATCCGCGAAGCGGCCCAGGCCCAGCCGCCGCGCTGACCGCTCCGGGTCCTGCGCAGTTCAGGCGACCAAACCGTCCACCACCTCCACGACGCGCTCGGCGAGGGCCGCGATCTTGGGGTCGTGCGTGGCGATCACCAACGTCGTGCCGCGTTCGGCGCGCAGCGCGAGCAGCACCTCGATGATCTCCGCGCCGGTCTTGGTGTCGAGGTTGCCCGTCGGTTCGTCGGCCAGGATCAGCTCCGGGTCGTTGACGAGGCAGCGGGCGATGGCCACGCGCTGCTGTTCGCCGCCGGACAACTCGTACGGGCGGTGGCCGAAGCGCTCCGCCAGCCCGACCCGGTGCAGCAGTTCTTCCGCCTTCGCCTGCGCCTTCTTCGCCGGCATCCGCGCCATGCGCGCCGGGAGCGCCGCGTTCTCGACGGCATCGAGTTCCGGCAACAGATGGTAGGCCTGGAAGATGAACCCGACACGGCGGTTGCGGAAGGCCGTCAACGCCGAGGTCGACAGCGTCCCGAGGTCGGAGCCGCAGACGCGGATCGTCCCGGAATCGGGCCGGTCGAGACCGCCCAGCAGATGCAGGAGCGTGCTCTTTCCGGCGCCGCTCGCCCCGCGCAGCGCGACGAATTCCCCGCGGCGCGCCACGAAATCCACGCCCCGGAGCACGTCCAGGCGCCGACGCCCGAGCGAATACGATTTCCGCACGCCCTGCGCGGACAAGATCGCGTCATCCATGGCGGAGGGCCTCCACGGGTTGGAGCCAGGCGGCCCGGACGGCGGGCAGCACGCCGGCCAGGATGCAGAGCACCAGCGACACGCCGCAGATCACCGTGACGTCCGAGGCGACGACCTCGGCGGGCAGCTCGCGCAGCTGGTAGATCGAAGAAGGGAACAGGTTGAAGCCCATGACATCGTTCATGAAGCGCAGGAACTCGTTGCGGTACCGGAGCGCGAGCATCCCGACGCCCAGGCCGCTCAGCACGCCGAGCACGCCCACAACGAGGCTCTGGGCGAGGAAGAGCAACGCGACCGACATCGGCGTCGCACCGAGCGCCTTGAGCATCCCGATCTCCCGGGTCTTCTGCACGATGAAGGTGATGAGCGCGCTCATGATCCCGAAGGCCGCGACCAGCACGATGAAGAACAGGATGAAGAACATCATCGTCCGCTCCGTGGTCAGCGCGTTGAGCATGTCCTTGTTGTCCTCGAGCCATGTCACCACCCCGTAATCGGGCCCGAGCGAGGCCTGCATCTGGTCGCGGATGCGGAGGGTGTTCCGTTCGGTCGGGTCCTTCAGCATCACGGTGAGCCCTTGTACGTCCTCGCCCAGGCCGCCGAGCTCTTGCGCATCGGCCAGGGAGGTGACGACGACGTTGGCGTTCCATTGGCTCAGGCCGAGGTCCACGAGGCCGCGGACCTTGTAGTCCGCCGCCATGGGCAGCTCATCCACCTCCTTGGTCCCCGATTTCTGGGCCTTGTCCATCACCTCGGCCAGATGCTCGAACGCGGCCGGGGAATAAAGCGCGACCCGGTCGCCGGCATGGACGCCGAAGGTGTCCGCCAGCTCGTAGCCCATGATCAGGCTCTTGGGCGACAGCTTCGCCTCGCCCTCGACCATGCTGTCGGTGATGCGGCTCACGCGGCTCTCCAACTGGGGATGCACGCCGCGCACCAAGGCGACGAACCGGCGCGACGGGCCTCCGTTCGCCGGCTCGGACCGGACCAGCACGTGCGTGTTGATGTACGGCGCGACGCCGCGGACGGCTGGATTGGTGGCGACCCGGTCCATCACGGCGGCCCAATCGGACATCGAGGACTGCCGGCGCTCGACCTTCAGGTGCGCCTGGAAGCCGATCAAGCTGTCGCGGAACTTGTTGTCGAAGCCGGTCATCACCGCGATGACGATGATCAGCACGGCGACACCGAGCATCACGCCGAGGATGCAGATGAGAGTGATCACCGACACGAACGTGCGCTTGGGGCGCAGATAGCGCAGCGCTAAGGCCAGCTCGAACGGCAACGACGACATGACGTGGGCGGACGCTAGCGACGGAAGTCGCGATTACAAGAGCGGCCGACCGAGCCGGGCTTCGTGCCCCGATGTTGACGCACGTCGGCGCGCCGCGTTCTGTTTCCATCGCGTCGGCGACCGCTTGCGCGTCCGATGCACCCGCCGCCCCTCTACCTTCTCCTTCCGTTCTTCGCGGGCGGCGTGTTCGCGCTCGGTTCCCTGTGCCTGAAGCGCTCGTTCCGCGAAGGCGCGGCGATGCCGCTGACGTTGCTCGCGACGAACTGCCTGCTCGGCCTCGCGTTCCTCCCGTTGCTGGCGGCCGGGAACGGATCGGTGCCTTGGGATCGCTGGACTCTGCCGTTCCTCACCGGCACGGCCTACTTCGCGGGACAGCTCTTCAACTTCCTGGCGCTGCGGTCCGGCGACGTCTCGCTGGTCACCCCCGTGCTCGGCACCAAGGTCGTCTTCGTCGTGCTGCTCGGATGGATGAGCTTCGGCACCGCGCTGCGCCCGGTCCACGGCGTCGCCGCCGTGCTGACCACGGCGGGCGTCTGGTTGATGAGCTCCGGTTCCGGGCGGTCGGGACGGCATCCGGTGCGGACGACCCTGCTCGCGCTGGCGAGCGGCGCGTCGTTCGCGGCCTGCGACCTGATGCTGCAACGGTGGGCTGGCCGGCTCGGGCTGGCGGCGTTCCTCCCGATGATGTTCGCGTCGGTCGCCGTCCTGTCGCTCGGACTGGTCCCGTGGGTCGGCGCGTCGGGTTTCCGTCCGCCGGCGCCGGCCTGGCGATGGATGGCCGCGGGCGGCGTGCTGACGGCGGCGCAGTCGTTCCTCATCTCCGGCAGCATCGGGTGGTCGCACGATGCGACCGGCGTGAACGTCGTCTACACGCTCCGCGGGCTCTGGGCGATCGGGCTGGTCTGGTCGGCGGGACGCTGGTTGGGCAACGACGAACACGCGCAGGCCGGTCCCGGCGTGCTCGCGAGGCGATCGGTCGGCGCCTCCGCGATCCTCGGAGCGGTCGTGCTCGCCGTGGCTGCGGCGCGGTGACCCGGCCGCTCAGCCTTCCACCGCGAGGAACCGTGCGAGGACGTCCCGCAATCTCCCGATCTGATCGCCGCCATGGACGCTCGAGACGGCGAAGCGGAAGAAATGGGTCGCCGGACCGTTCCGGTAGCGGATCAAGGGCGGGAAGATCCCGGCGGCCAAAAGACCGCGACGGAGACGCGCCAAGCCCGCCGGCGTGGCCGGTGCGACGCAGAACATCGGCCCGGGCCGCAGGACGGTGTCGGCGTCGGGACCGGTCAGCACCTCGCGGACGTGCGCCGCGTTGGCGGCGAGCCGGGCCCGGGCCGGGCCGCTGTCCCGCATGATGCGCAACGCTGCCAGCGCCGCGGCGGCCATCGGAGGAGGCAGCGGCGTCCCCCCGCCGAACGCGCGGCTGGTCGCGAAGGCCGACGCACGCAACCCCCGCGGTCCGAGCACCGCGCCGCCGTAGGAGCCGAACGCTTTGCTCAAGGTCACGGTGAGCACCACCCGCGACCGGTCGAGGCCCAGGGATTCCACCACCCCGCGTCCCTTCGGTCCGAGCACACCGGCCCCGTGCGCGTCGTCCACGAGCATCCACGCGTCGGACGGGACGGCCGCGAGATACCGGTCCAGCGGCCGGATCGAACCGTCGAGCGGCGAGAGACCGTGTGCGAGCACGAGCAGCTTCGCACCCGCGCCGCAACCGTGCGCCGCCGCGGCCAACGCCTCCGGGTCGTCGCGCCGGAACGGGACGACCGGGCACCCCAACATCCCGGCCGCGTCGTGGAGACAGCCGTGCGCCCCTTCATCCAGGAGGGCGTGGCTGAACCGTCCCGCCATCGCTTGTGCAGCCACGATCGGCGCCATGTAGCCGCTCGGGGTCAGCACCGCGGCTTCGGCGCGGAAGAACCGCGCGAGGCTCCTTTCCAACTCGCCGTACAACGCGAGGTCGCCGGTGGTGATCCGGGAAGCCGCGGCGTCCAGCCCCCACCGGTCGATGGCGTCCTTCGCCGCCTGCCGCACAGCTCTATGCCACGAGAGCCGCAGGTAATCGCATCCGCCGAAGCTCACGAGCCGCCGCCCGCGATGCTCGACATGCGTCGGGTCGACCGCGCGCGGGGATACGGTGGAAGAGGTGTCGTCCATCGGAACGGGGGTCATCGTTCCAGCGGGAACTCGACCAGCACCCGCAGCCCGCCGTCGGCGCCGGGGAGGAACTCGATGCGGGCGGCGTCGCCGTAGAGCTGGCCGAGACGCGAGCGCGAGTTCGCGGTGCCGATGCCGCCTTCGGCCGATTTCCCCGATCCGAGTCCGCGGCCGTTGTCCTCGACCTCCAGCCGGACGCGCCGTCCGGGCAGGATCGCGGCGCGGAGCGTGATGAGGCCGGGCCGCGTCTGCGGCTCGATGCCGTGCTTGAGCGCGTTCTCGACCAGCGGTTGGAGGATCAGGTTGGGCACCGCCGCATCGCGGACGGCATCCTCGATCTCGTGTTTCACGCTCAGCCTTCCGCCGAAGCGGATCTGCTCGAGCTCGAGGTAGCGGTCGAGGAAGGCGAGCTCGTCGCGGAGCGGGACGCGCTGGGCGTCGGTGCGGTCGAGCGCGTGCCGGAGCAGCTCGCTGAGCTTCACGAGCATCCGGTCCGCCGCGTCCACGTCGCGGTACATCAACGCGCTGACGCCGTGGAGGGCGTTGAAGAGGAAGTGCGGGTTCAGCTGCATCTGGAGGGCGAGCAGCCGCGCCTCGGTGACGTGCTTCTCCAGCTCGAGCGTGCGGCGCTCGCGTTCGCGGAGGCTCTGGTAGAAAGCGATGGCGTGGGCCACGGCGACGACGACCCAGTAGACCAGCAGGTTGAAGACGAGCGTCGCGACCAGCGCGTGGCGCAGCGTCTCAGCGAACGGGCTCCCTTCCATCGCCACGGCCACGCCCGCGCGCAGGAGCATCCACACCAGCGAGAAGAGCAGGCTGGCGACGAGATGCACCACGGCCAGCAGGCGCAGCGGGGCGCTGCCGAGCGGGAACCGCCGGGCGAAGACCACGGCCGGCAACGACAGGAGCGCGAACACGTACCAATCCGCCAGCGAACGCGTCACGGCGAAGCCCCACGTCACCGGCGAACCGATCTTCGATTGCGTGAGATAGAGCTGCCCGGCGAACGCCAGCCCGACGAGCGTCCAGAGCCCGGCGAAGGCCAGCGGCCGCCACGCCGCGAAGCGCGGCAGGTCGGACCGGGAACGGTTGGCGGCATCGGCGTCGATGCGGCGCAGCTTACCCGGGAGGCTCCCGGCGGGAAGCCGTAACGCGACGGCCCCGGTCAAGCGACCGGGGCCGTGGCAGGAAAGGATCGAAGGACGCGAGGACCGCCGCGCGCCGCTCCGGCGATCAGATGGCGCGGACGAAGAAGAGAGTCAGCTTGAGCTCGGGCACCGGGATGGCCAGACGACCGACCTCGGAGATGCTGGCCTCGTGGGATTCCTCTTTGCCGTCCTTCTTCGAGCTGAGGACGTACTTGTCCGAAGCCCGGAGCCACGTCCCCTCCGTCGAGAGGTCGGTGATGCCTTTGCCGCTCTTGTTGCCGTCGGCGAGGATCTTCTTCGCGACCGCCATGGGATCCATCGGAGGCGCGGCGCGGACGACCGGCGCGGCCGCGGGCGCTCCGGGGCGACGGCCGTAGCGGGCGGTCAGCAGGTCGGTGGCCGGAGCGGCGGCGGCAGCAGCGGCCTCGGCGGCGGCATCGGCCTTGGGCGCGGCGGGCACCGGGACCTTGAGAACGTAGCGGCCGTCGGTGTAGGCGGTGAGCGAGGCCTGCTTGAGCACCGTGTTGAGCATGAACCGGAGAGCCTTCAGGTCGGCGGGCTGGAGATTGGTGCGCTTGCGGCGCGCATCGGTGACGGTGGATCCGACGTCGGCGCGCCAGCGGCCGAGCAGCTTCTCGTCGTCGAACTTCGGCGACTTGCCCGTCTCCAGATAGGTCTTGAAATCCTTGATGTCGGTCGCGAGCAGGAGCTGGCGAAGCTCGGCGTTGCCAAGGATGGCCTGGGATTTCGGGTTGGTGTAGATGGCGGTGAAACCGGCCCGGTCCTGGAGGAGTTTCTGGAAATCCGCGTCCGCCCCGAGGTCGGTGAACTCCGGCCGCTCGCCCAG
>CANGMH010000023.1 GCA_947454005.1 Verrucomicrobiota bacterium | reverse complement strand
TAGGCGGTAGGGCGGGTCATGCCGTGGTTCCGAGTTGGAACAGGTCTTCCACCGGATCGCTTTCCACGTTGAGGTCGGCGAACAACCACGAGGAAAGGTAGCGCTCGGAGCACGAGGGAACGATGGCGACGATCACCTTGCCGGCGTTCTCGGGACGCTTCGCAAGCTGCAGCGCTGCCCAGATGTTCGCGCCGCTGGAGATCCCCACCGGGATGCCGTCGAGTTGGTTGACCTGTCTCGAGATCGGGCCCGAGTCGTCTTCACTGACCTGGATCACTTCGTCCACGATGGCGCGGTTGAGGTTGTCAGGGATGAAGCCCGCGCCGATACCCTGCAACTTGTGTGGTCCCGGCGTGCCGCCGGAGATGACCGGCGACTTGGCCGGCTCGACGGCGATGGCTTTGAAGCCGGGTTTGCGCTCCTTGATGACCTCGGCGACGCCCGTGAGGGTCCCGCCGGTGCCCACTCCCGCGACCAAGAAATCCACGGCTCCGTCGGTGTCCCGCCAGATCTCCTCGGCGGTGGTGCGCCGGTGGACGGCCGGGTTCGAAGGGTTCGAGAACTGCTGGAGGATGACGCTGTTCGGGATCTTGGCGTGGAGTTCCTCGGCCTTGGCGATTGCCCCGCGCATCCCCTTCGAGCCTTCGGTCAAGACGAGTTTGGCACCGAGGATCTTGAAGAGCTTGCGTCGTTCAAGGCTCATGGTCTCCGGCATCGTCAACACCAGCTTCAAGCCCCGCGCGGCGGCCACGAAGGCCAGCGCGATGCCGGTGTTCCCGCTGGTCGGTTCGATCAGCACGGAATCCTTGTCGATGCGACCCGAGGCGAGCGCGTCATCGATCATGGCCACGCCGATGCGGTCCTTGACGCTGGAGAGCGGGTTGAAGAACTCCAATTTGAGCAGGATGTCCGCGACCGCGCCGTGCGTCCGCGCGGTGCGCTGGAGCCGGACGAGCGGGGTGTTGCCGATGGTCTCGGTGATGTCGTTGAAGATGCGGGACATGAGAGGGAAGATCAGATGTTTTGCGCGACAGCCTGGAGGTAGCGGTATTCCACGAGGATCGTCTGGAGCGCGGCGACGAGGGCGTCCACCTGGCGATGCAAGGGGGCCCGCTGAGGCGTCTCCAAGGTGACCTCAAAGGGCGGATACGGAAGATCAGGGATGGACTGGAGCACGCCCGGATAGCCGTCGTGGATGATGCCGCTGCGCGCCGGGAAACCGTCGATGATCTCTCGGTGATTGCGGGGCAGGAAGCGACCGGCCTCGATCAGGGCCGGGTCCAGCAGGTTCTTGGACAGCACCGCGCCCTTCACATAGCCGTAAAGGCCGTCGCTGGTGTCGTCGCTGTGGAGGGTGATGATGCCGTGGAAGGCCTGCATCCAGATTTCCGATTCGAGAAAGCGGACCTCCGGCTGGTCGGATTGCTTCCAGAACTCACGGTTGAGGTCTTTGCCGCTGCGGGCGTGGCGGGTGTTGTCCTCGAAGCCGGTGGGGTTGCAAACCGGATAGATGAACAGCGCGTAGCCTTGGGCGAGTTCGGGCTTCTGGTCCAACGCAGCCAGCAGCCGGCCCAGCGCAAGCGCGCCCTCGGGCTCGTCGCCGTGGATGGTGGCGAAGATACCGATGCGGATGATGTCGCCGCCGCTGCGCGGGCCGACGTAGAGGTATCGCGGCAGACTGTAGCTCACGCCGCTGCTCTCGAACTGGCCGAGCGACTTGCTGACGAGGTGGCGCGAAGCGTCGGCGATCCGGTCCAGCGGTCCGAGCAACCGGGCGACGGAGCGCTTTTCGGTGGCGGGCCGGGCAGCGGTGCGGTTCTCCACGGCGGAGGCGGATGCGGAGGCGAGCGTGGCGGTCATGGCTTATCGGGGATGGCTGTAGATCTGGTCGAAGGTGCCGCCTTCGGCGAAATGGGTCTTCTGGGCTTCCGCCCAGCTGCCGAACACCTGATCCACACGGAAGAGGGTCAGCTTGGCGAACTGGTGGGCGAATTTCTCTGCCACTGCCGTGGAACGCGGGCGGTAGAAGTGCCTGGCCGCCAGTTCCTGCCCGGATTCGGAGAAAAGATAGCCGAGATAGGCCTGCGCTTGCTTGGCGGTGCCCCGGCGCTGGGCCACCTTGTCGACGACTGCCACCGGCAATTCGGCTTCGACGCTGTAAGACGGCGCGACCACCTCGAACTTATCGCGGCCCAATTCCTGGACGGTCAGGAAGACCTCGGCCTCGAAGGTCAACAGCACGTCACCGATCTCGCGTTGGGCGAACGTCGTCGTTGCCCCGCGTCCGCCGGTATCCAGCACAGGGACGTTCTTGAACAGGCGGCCGACGAATTCCTGCGCCTTCGCATGGTCGCCGCCTAGTTGCTTCAGCGCGAAGGCGTAGGCCGCGAGGTAGCTGTAACGGCCGTTGCCGGACGTCTTGGGGTTCGGGACGATCACCGAGACTCCGGGTTTGGCGAGGTCATCCCAGTCTTTGATGCCCTTGGGGTTTCCCTTCCGCACCAGGAACACGATCGTGGAGACGAATGGCGAACTGTCGTGCGGGAAGCGGGAGCGCCAATCCTTGGCCACCAGGCCTTTGACCGCCACTTGGTCGATGTCGGTGACCTGGTTGAGGGTGATGACGTCCGCTTCCAAGCCATCGATGACCGCCCGCGCCTGTTTCGAGGAACCGGCGTGGGATTGGTTGATGGTCACCGCTTCGCCGGTCTGGGACTTCCAGTGTTCGGCGAACACCGGATTGTAGGCTTGGAACAGTTCCCGCGAGATGTCGAACGAGGCGTTCATCAGCCGCGTCTCGGCGCCCACGCGCATTGCCAGCAAGCCCAAGAGGGCCAGAGCGACAAGGCGGATGGAAGGGAGGCGTTTCATGATGATCGAGGTCGGTGGTTGCGATGTCCGCGGCTCACTTGGCGACGATCTGATCAAAGACACCGCCGTCACCGAAATGGGTAGGCTGGGCTTTCTGCCAGCCGCCGAAGACGGAATCGATGGTGAAGAACTCCACCTTGGGGAAGTCCGCCGCATGCCGCTTGGCCACGGCCTCGAGGCGGGGGCGGTAGTAGTTCTTGGCGGCGATCTCTTGTCCGGCCTCGGTGTAAAGGAAGTCGAGATATGCCTTGGCGACCTCCACAGTTCCTTTGCGCTTGGCAACGCGATCGACCACGGCGACGGGAGGCTCCGCCAAGATGCTCACCGAAGGGGCCACGAGCTCGAATTCGCCCTTTCCGATTTCCTTCAGGGCGAGCAACGCCTCGTTTTCCCAGGCGATCAGCACATCACCGACACCGCGTTGGACGAACGTGGTGGT
The DNA here is from genome assembly GCA_947454005.1 of Verrucomicrobiota bacterium. Classification (GTDB taxonomy): domain Bacteria; phylum Verrucomicrobiota; class Verrucomicrobiia; order Limisphaerales; family UBA9464; genus CAIVQB01. Next base: position 20,088 of record CANGMH010000023.1, on the reverse strand, counting down.
GGAACCGCGCGCTCCGGTGTCGAGCACGGGGACGTTCTTGTAGAGCGCTTTCACGAACTCCTTGGCCTTGGCCTCGTCGCCACCGGATTTCTTCAACGCATAGCCCCATGCCGCCAGATAGTTCCACCGGGCACCGCCCGAGGTCTTCGGGTTCGGGGTGATGACGTCCACCTTGGGCTTGATGAGGTCGTCCCAATCCTTGATGCCCTTCGGGTTCCCTTTCCGCACCAAGAACACGATGGTCGAGGTGTACGGCGAGGCGTTGTCGGGAAGGCGCTTTTGCCAGTCTTTGTCCAGCAATCGCGCCTTTTCCGCGATGGCATCGATGTCGTAGGCGAGAGCCAGCGTCACCACGTCCCCTTGCAGGCCATCAATCACCGAGCGGGCTTGTTTGCCGGAGCCGCCGTGCGACTGCTCGATGGTGACGGTGTCACCGGTCTTTTCCTTCCAATGCTTGGCAAAGGAGGCGTTGAAATCCGTGTAGAGCTCGCGGGTGGGGTCGTAGGAAACGTTGAGCAGCTTGATGTCCTTGGCCGCGGCAGTCAGCGCTGAGGCCAAGAGCGACGAGGCGAGGACGAGTCGGACGACGGTGGTTCGGACGTTCATGATGGGATTTGGAAAGTCAGTTTTTGGTTTCAACGCGGATCTTCTCGGTGCGGTCGATCTGCACCACGCGGCCTTCATGCACCACGATCTGGATGACGCCGTACCTGAGTGAGGTGACCTGCTGCCGGATGGATTCAAACCAGTCCGCCTGAGCGGTGGGTTTCGGCGGTTCCGTGCGCGCCTGCTTTTCTGATGACGACTCCGTTGCCATGGCGAGGACAAGAATCAACATAATCCCTATCGCGTCAAGTGGGTTTATGTTGTTTTGACGAAAACATGCAAAAACGGCCTGAATTTCGGCTTTGAAACTTGATGTTTTGAGGTGGGTATCGGACTGTGGTGGCGTGAAACTTACGGTTCGAGGGGAATATGCGTTGCGGGCGTTGACCAACCTGGGACGTCGGTATGGCCCCCACGTCATCCGCATCCAGGAAGTTTCCGATGTCGAAGGCATCCCCAAGCGGTTCCTAGAGCAGATCCTTAACGATCTGCGCACCGGAGGGTTTGTCGAGAGCCGTCGTGGGGTGGCCGGTGGGTACCGCTTGGCCAAGTCTCCTGAACGGATTCCGCTCGCCGCCGTCATCCGCCACATCGAGGGCGCCTTGGCTCCGATTGGATGCGTCAGCGAGAACTACTACAAAAAGTGCAATTGTCCCGACGAACCACGATGCGCATTGCGCTCGGTGATGAAGGAAGTGCGGGACGCCGTGGCGGGCATGCTGGAGTCGCTCACCGTGGCGGATCTGGTGCAGCGCTCAACTCGGCTTCGAAGCGAGCCGATTTCACCGGCGGACTACCACATCTGAACCGTCAGCGCTGATGCCCCGTCCCGCCAAGGTATCCCGCCAGTTCTGGCTCACGTTTTCCGCCTCCCACGTGAAGCGGCCGCTCATCTGGGAACTGAGCCAGCGATGCTCCGTCGTGTTCGACATCCGCAGCGCCAACGTCACGGCTGAGCTAGGACTGATGGCCATCGAGTTCACGGGCAGCCTCAAGCAGGTCGATGCCGCCGTGGCCTGGCTCCAGCGTCACGGGGTGCAGGTGGACCCGGTCTGATCCCCCAACCCTTCCGCAACGTCGCCACCCGAACATGCCGTCCACCGCGACCCGCCTGTCCAGCTTCACCGAATCCGTCATCCGGGGCATGAGTCGTCTCGCCGCGAAACACGGCGCGATCAACCTTGCCCAAGGGTTCCCCGACTTCGATCCACCCGAGGCCTTGCTCGCCGCGCTCGAACGCGCGACGCGCGGACCATTCCACCAGTACGCCGTGACGTGGGGCGCGCCGCGGTTCCGCCACGCCTTGGCGCGGAAGATCCAGCGCTTCACCGGTCTCGACGTGGATCCGGACCAGCACCTCGTCGTCACCTGCGGCAGCACCGAGGCCATGATGGTGGCGATGATGACGGCCTGCGATCCGGGCGACCGGGTGATCGTGTTCTCACCGTTCTACGAGAACTACGCGGCCGACGCGATCCTCTCGGGAGCCTGCCCGGTCTACGTGCCGCTGCACGCGCCGGACTTCAACTATGACGCGGCGGAGCTGGAACAAGCCTTCGCCACGGCCCGGCCCAAGGCGATCATCGTCTGCAACCCGTCGAATCCAACCGGCAAGGTGTTCACCCGGGCCGAACTGCTCCACATCTTGGCGCTGGCGGAGCGGCACGATGCGTTCGTCATCATGGACGAGCCGTATGAACACATCGTCTACGCGCCGCACGAACACGTCCACGCCGCCGCTCTGCCCGGCGCCGCCGACCGGGTCATCACCTGCAATTCGCTGTCGAAGACCTACTCCATCACCGGTTGGCGCCTGGGCTACGTCCACGCCGCGCCGGCGGTCATCGCGCAGGCCCGCAAGGTCCACGACTTCCTGACCGTTGGCGCCGCCGCGCCGTTGCAGGAAGCCGCGGTCGCCGGTCTCGAACTGCCGGACAGCTACTACGCCGGCCTGCGGGATCTGTACGCGGCCAAGCGCGAGCTCTTCCTCGGCTACCTCCGGCAGACCGGATTGCCGTTCACCGAGCCCCAGGGCGCCTACTACGTGATGCTCGACATCTCCTCGCTCGGCTTCGCCACTGACACCTTGGCGGCGGAATGGTTCGCCAAGGAGGTGGGCGTGGCCGGAGTGCCCGGCTCCAGTTTCTTCCGCGGACCCGAACACCGTTTCATCCGGTTCCACTTCGCCAAGAAGGAGGAGACCTTGAAGGCCGCCGGCGAGCGTTTGGCCAGGGTGAAGGAGATCGCCGCCCGGCGGTGACGTTTCCACATCGGGGCGGGGCGGATCTGCCGCTCCGCATCAGTCCCCGCTGACCGGCGTCGTGACCGCTTCCAATCGTTCGAGGAACCCTTCGAGCGTATCGACCAAATCGGCCAGCTCCGGCCATCGTCCCGCGACGATGTCGTTGGCGTGGGCGAGGGCGTTGCGCAGCCGGCCGACGTCCTTGAAGAAGGTCTCCATCGCGCGTTTCGAGGCGAAGCCGCACCGGGCGGACATCTCCGGATCCTTCATCAGGATCGTCGCCTTGTCGCTGAGCTGGAGGCAGTCCGACAGGTCGTTCTCCTCGTGACGCCGCCGCCGCTCTTCGAAGACCCGTCTCGCTCCTTCGAGCCGCTCCGGGGTCAGATGACAGGCCCAATCATCGACCGGATAGCGTTCACGGACGACGCGGAGCATCTGCATCTCGAGCAGCGAGACCAACCCGAAGAGCCACAGCCGCACCGGCGCCTTCTGGAGATCGCCGCGCGTGACGATGCCGCCGACGTGGCCGAACACGGTGATGAAGACGTGGCGGCGTTCCCGCAGCGCGGCGAAAGCGGCCAGCAACGGTTCGCTGTCCGGCGCCACGTCGCCCGGCGCGAAGACGTGGCGGTGGTCGCCCAACCGGCCGTCCGCCAGCTCCGCGCGGACGGCATAGCCGGCCACGACGCCATGGTCGCGCACCCCGACGACGTCGAAGCCGCGTCGTTCCATGAATGCCCGCACCTCGCCGGCCGGTTGGACCAGATCGAACGACACCAACGGCTCAGCGATGTCGCGCAGCGTGATCGTGCGTGCGAAGAGCCGTCGCAGGTCGCCGAGGGAGGATTTGAGCTGCTTCATGCCGGTGCGGAGGAAGACTGACGATCCCGGGCCGTCGCGGCCACGGCGAGCATCCGGAACCGACGCGGCGACCGCACCGGGCCACGACGTGGAAGTCGTCTCCGCGCGATCGCGCGGGCGCCCATGGTCCCGGCCGTGGCGGCTTCCGGCCACGTCTCTGGGGACCTGGATCGTCCAGTCGGTGCGACCGGGCCTACATCCGGCGTCCGCTGGGAATGGATTGAACGCTGTGCAATACCCGACAGTGCTAACGTTCCAAGGGAAGGGGCAAGGCCCTACCTTCCCGCACCTCACGCCTTCTTCACGAAACACGCCTTCAGGCCGATCGACTGGCCGTCGATCTTGCAGGAGATCTCGTGGTCGCCGTCGACGAGGCGGATCGGCTTCGATTTGGTGCCGCCCTTGAGCACCTGCGACGAGCCTTTGAGCGGCAGGTCCTTGATGAGCATCACCACGTCGCCGTCGGCGAGCACGTTGCCGTGGGCGTCCTTGACCACGCGCGGGCCGGCCGCGGCCTCGGGTTCCGGCTCGCGGTCCCATTCGTGACCGCAGGTCACGCATTCCCAGCGCCCGGGGTGTTCCAGGACATCGGCCATCTCGCACATCGGGCAGGCAGGCTTGCTCATCGGCGAATAGGTTACCGCCGACGTCCGCGGAGGGACAACCCCGCACATCGCCGAAGTCGCGATCCGAAGGAGGAACCCCGGGCGCGGACGCGCCGTCGGCGCGGCCTTTGCCGGGAGCGCGGACTTTCCAGTCCGCCCCACGCGATATGTGTCCCAGCGCGTGTTCTCACGTTGTGATCTTCCACGGAGGTGGCGGCTTCCGTCGAAGTTCTGGACCGGCTTGATCCCGCCAGCGGGCCGGGGCCGACACCGCCCGAAACAGCATCCGCGGGTCAGACGTGGTCCGCTGGATCGGCGACCAACCGGTAGCCCACGCCGGGTTCGGTGCGGATCAATCCAGGCTGCGCTGGATCGGCACCGAGTTTGTCCCGGAGCCGCGCCATGTAGACCCGGAGATAGTGCGTGTCCGTGGCGTGGTTCGGGCCCCAGACCTCGATGAGCAGTTGCCGCTGCGTGAGCACGCGTCCGGCATTGCGCACGAGCAAGCGCAGGAGCGCGTATTCGGTCGGCGTGAGCTTCACCTCGCATCCCGAGGACGTGACCCGACGTCGGGCCAGGTCCACTACGAGCGCTCCGGCGTGGAAGACGGCACCCTCGGGCGTCTTGTCCGCGCGTCGACGGGCCACCCGCAGGCGGGCGAGCAGTTCTGCCGCGCTGAACGGTTTCGTGACGTAATCGTCGGCACCGGCGTCGAGCGCCTCCACCTTGTCGGTATCGCCGTGCCGCGCCGTGAGCACCACCACCGGGACCTGGGTCCATTCGCGGAGACGCCGCAGGACTTCCATCCCGGCGAGGTCGGGCAAACCGAGATCGAGCAGGACGACGTCGGGCCGGCGGTGCGCCGCGGTCGACAGGCCGTCCTGGCCGGACCCGGCCTCGAAGCAGCGGTAGCCTTCGCCTTCGAGCGTCAGCTTGAGCAGCCGGCGCATCGGCGGCTCGTCGTCGATGACGAGCGCGGTCGGCGTGACCGGAGGTTCCGTTACGGTCTGCATATCCGAGGTTCACGCCGCGATCCGTCGGGCGCAAGCGGTGCGGGTCCGTGATGCGAAGGGGTCACGGGTCTTCCGGTACCGGCGGTGCATCGGCGGCGGGAAAGAAGAGGCTGAAGACGGCACCGCCGCCCTGGCGGTTCGCGACCGTCGCCCGTCCGCCTTGCGCCTCGGCGAACCGCTTCACCAGCGAGAGACCGAGCCCCGTGCCGCCGGCCGCCGTCCCGGGGACGCGATAGAACTTGCCGAACAGCTGCGGCAGCACGTCGTCCCGGAAACCCGGGCCGCGGTCGGCGACGTTCAGGACGACCTCCGATCCGACGGATGCCGCGGACAAGGTGATCGGCGTCCCGGCCGGGGTATGGGTCGCGGCGTTGAGCAAAAGGTTCGCGAGCGCCTGCCCGGTCATCGCCAGGTCGATGCGGACCCAGGGCAGACCGGGCGCGATCTCGACGGCGACCTCGCGTCCGGCGAGCTCCGCGGCGAGATGCTGCCGCACCAGACCGAGGACCTCGCCCGGGCGCTGCCAATCGAGATCCGGGCTGAGACGTCCGCTCTCCGACCGGGCCATGTCGAGCAGGTTGCCGATGATGCGGTCGAGACGCGCGGTCCCGAGACGGATCTCGCCGACGAGGCCGGCGCGGGCGCTCTCGGGCGCCGCGGCGAGCGATTCCGCGGCGCATGCCAGGGCCGCGAGCGGCGTGCGGAGCTCGTGCGAGACGGAGTCGAGCAGCGTGCGGCCGAGCCGTTCCGATTCCGCCAGCAACCGCGCCTGCTCCGCGGTCGCGGCGAGCCGCAACCGGTCGAGCACCAGCGCGGCTTGACGGGCGAAGGCCTCCAGCAACTCGCGTTGGTCGAGCGACGGCGGGATGTCGTCCGTCAGGCGCACGCTCAGGACTCCCAAGGACCGTTCATGGGTGAGCAGCGGGAGATGGAGCGCCTCGGCCGACGGGATGTTGTCGGTGAACCGGCCGGCGGCCTGGCGGTGCTCCTGCGCCCAGGTGGCGACGCTCCGTTCCTTCTCGGTGAGCACCAAGGTGCCGGCGGCGCGGGGTGTTCGGCCGGTCGGGTCCGGGGACAAGGTCGGGCCGGGCTCCAACCACAGCGCCACCCGCGCGCGGAAGACGTCGCCGACCTGCTTCACCACGGCGCGCGCGAGATCGTCGGGCGAAGCGGCGTCGGCGAGGTCGCGCGTGAGCAGATAGAGCGCGGTCGCGTGTTCTTCGCGCCGGCGGTTCGCCAGCTCCTGCGCGCGCACCCGGGACACCAGCTGGCCGAGCACCGCGGCGACGACGAAGTAGAGGCCGAACATCAGGCCGTCCTCCACGTTGGTGATGTAGAAGGTGAAGCGCGGCGGCAGGAAGAAGAAGTTCCACAGCAGCGCGCTCAGGCCGGCGGCCAGCAGGATCGCCCCGCGCCCGAGGAACATCGCCGATCCGACGACCCCGAAGAGATACGTGAGCGCGACCGCCCGGTAGCCGAGCAACGGGGCGAGGAAAGCGTTGGCGAAGCTGACCGCCGCGATGACACCGATGGCGGTGCCGTATTGTTCGCCGAGGCCCCGGCCCGCGTCGCGCTCCGGCGATGCGGGCCGCGCGGCGGCGACGCGCGAGGCGACACCGGCTGCATCCGCATCGGCGCGGACGACGTGGACGTCCACGTCGCCGCTCCCGCGCACCAACCGGTGCAGCCGCAGCGTGCCGCGAAGCTGTGCGAGCCGGCTTCCGCCCGGCTTGCCGACGACGATCTGCGTCGCGTTGTGCTGGCGCGCGACGCGGAGGAGACCGCGCACCAGGTCTTCGTCCGAGGTGGCGACGACCTCGCCGCCGAGTTGGCGGGCGAGCGCGAGGTTCTTGGTCAGCTGCGTCGGAACCGGCCCGCCGCCATCGCGCGCGGACTCGACGTGGACGGCCAGCCACGCGGCGTTCAACGAATCGGCCAGCTGACGGGTCCAGCGGATGAGCTGGGCGGAGAGCGGGCTGGCGCTCACGGCGACGACGAGCCGTTCGCCGCTCTTCCACGGCCCCTCGATCCGCATCGTCTGCAGATAATCCTGCACGTCCCGGCCCACCCGGCCCGCGGCATAACGGAGGGCGATCTCGCGGAGCGCGGTGAGGTTGCCCTCGCGGAAGAAGTTGAAGAGAGCGGTCTCGGCCCGCTCGCCCTGGTAGACCTTGCCCGATGCGAGCCGCTTCATCAGCTCCTCGGGCGGCAGGTCCACCAGCTCGATCTCCGCGCCGTCCAGCACGCGGTCCGGCACGGTCTCGTAGATGGTCGAGCCGGTGATCCGTCGGATGGTGTCGGTGCGGCTCTCGACGTGCTGGACGTTGAGCGTGGTGGACACGTCGATTCCCGCGGCGAGCAGTTCCTCCACGTCCTGCCAACGTTTCGGGTGGCGCGAGCCCGGCGCGTTCGTGTGCGCGAACTCGTCCACCAGCGCGAGCTGGGGCCGGCGTGCGAGGACGCCGTCCAGGTCCATCTCGCTGAGCATGACGCCGCCGTGTGCGACGACGCGCCGCGGCACCACGGGCAGGCCCGTGGTCAGCACGTCGGTCTCCTTGCGCCCGTGCGACTCGACGTAGCCGATGACCACGTCGCGGCCCTCGCGCTTCGCCTTCTGCGCGGCCTCGAGCATCGCGTAGGTCTTGCCCACGCCCGCGCTCATGCCGAGGAACACCTTCAGCTGGCCACGGGTCTGCGCCGTCTCCTCGCGGCGGATGGCGGCGAGCAGCGCATCAGGATCGGGGCGGATGTCCTCGCTCACAAGATCGTTCCTATCCCAACGGACCGCCGTTTCCCAGCGTCGTGTCGGCCGGGCCGAAACGGTGACAACGCGAGAGAAGGGCAGGCCGGACCGGGCGATACGTCGGTCGATGCTTCCATGACAACGGGTGCATCTCGGCCGGCGCCGTTTCACCGCCCGTCGAGCGCGAGGTTGAGCCGGAGCACGTTCACGCCCGGTTCGCCCAAGAAGCCTAAGCCGGCGGGATCGGTGTGCGCGTGGATCTCCGCGAGGACCTTCTCCAGGGCCAGACCGCGGGCCTTGGCGACGCGCGGTGCCTGGAGCTCGGCGTTGCGCGGGCTGATGTGGGGATCAAGTCCGCTGCCGGAAGCGGTGACGGCGTCGGCGGGCACGGTATCCGTCTCCTTCAGACCGTTCTCGGCACGGTAGGCGGCGACGCGGTCCTTGATGGCATCGGCCAGTTTCCGCGAGGTCGGCCCGAGGTTGCTGCCGCCGGAATTGGCGGCGTCATAACCGTTGGCTCCGGCAGCGCTGGGGCGTGGATGGAAATAGATCGCGCCCATGAAGCCTTGGCCGATCAGGCGCGAGCCCCGCACCGTGCCGTCCTTGTCCAAGATGAGACTGCCATCGGCCTTGTCGCGGAAGAAGGCCTGGGCGATGCCCCAGACGACGAGCGGATAGGCGCCGCAGGTGACGACGGCGAGGACCAACGTGCCGAGGACGGCCGCGCGGAGGTGGGTGAGGAAAGCGTCCATGGGTTCAGACGAGGTGGAGGGTCGTGATGATCACGTCGATCAGCTTGATGCCGCCGAACGGGAGCAGGATGCCGCCGAGGCCGTAGATCAGGACGTTGCGCTGGAGCAGCGCCAGCGCGCCGATGGGCCTGTAGGCCACGCCGCGCAAGGCCAGCGGGATGAGCGCGATGATGATCAGCGCGTTGAAGATGATGGCGCTGAGGATCGCGCTGTCCGGGCTCTTCAGGCCCATGATGTTCAGCGGGGCGATGGAGGGGAACGTCACCATGAGCATCGCCGGGATGATGGCGAAATATTTGGCGATGTCGTTGGCGATGCTGAAGGTGGTCAGCGAACCGCGGGTCATCAGCAGCTGTTTCCCGATCTCCACGATCTCGATGAGCTTCGTGGGATTGCTGTCGAGGTCGACCATGTTGCCGGCCTCGCGGGCAGCCTGGGTGCCGGTGTTCATGGCCACGCCGACATCCGCTTGGGCGAGCGCGGGGGCGTCGTTGGTGCCGTCGCCGGTCATGGCGACAAGATGGCCGGCGGCCTGTTCCTCGCGGATGCGCTGGAGCTTCATCTCGGGCGTGGCCTGGGCCATGAAGTCGTCCACTCCGGCCTCGGCGGCGATGGCGGCGGCGGTGAGCGGGTTGTCGCCGGTGATCATCACGGTGCGGATGCCCATCTTGCGGAGCTGCGCGAAGCGTTCCTTGATGCCGCCTTTGACGACGTCCTTCAGATGGATGACCCCGAGCACGTCCCGGCCATCGGCGACGACGAGCGGTGTGCCGCCCTGTCGGGAGACTTCATCGACGGATCTGGCGACGGCTTCGGGATAGGTGCCGCCGAGCTGGAGGACATGGTTCTTCACCGAGGCCGCTGCGCCTTTGCGGATGGAACGGGCTTCTTTGCCGTCGGCGAGTGGGAAATCCACGCCGCTCATGCGCGTCTGGGCGGTGAAGGGGACGAACTTCGCGTGCGGCTCGGCGACGTCGCGGCCACGCAGTCCGAACTTCTCCTTGGCCAGGACGGCGATGCTCCGGCCCTCGGGCGTCTCGTCGGCGAGGGAGGCGAGTTGGGCGGCGTCAGCGAGGCGTGCGGCGGTCACGCCGGGCGCGGGGATGAAGTCGCTGGCCATGCGGTTGCCGAGCGTGATGGTGCCGGTCTTGTCGAGCAGCAGCACGTCGATGTCGCCGGCGGCCTCGACGGCGCGGCCGGAGGTGGCGAGCACGTTGCGGCGGATCAGGCGGTCGATGCCGCTGATGCCGATGGCGCTGAGCAATCCACCGATGGTCGTGGGGATCAGGCAGACGAGCAGCGCTACGAGCACCGGAACGGAGAACACGGTGGCCGAGTAGGTGCCGAACGGCTTCAGCGTCACGCACACGAGCAGGAAGACGAGCGTGAGCGCGGAGAGCAGGATGGTGAGCGCGATCTCGTTCGGCGTCTTCTGGCGTTGGGCACCTTCGACCATCGAGATCATGCGGTCGAGGAAGGCGTTGCCCTTCTCCGACGTGACGCGGACGACGATGCGGTCGCTGATGACCTTGGTGCCGCCGGTGACCGCGCTGCGGTCGCCACCGCTCTCGCGGACGACGGGAGCGGATTCGCCGGTGATGGCGGCTTCGTCCACGCTGGCGATGCCCTCGATGACTTCTCCGTCGGCGGGGATCACGTCGCCCGTCTCGCAGACGACCAGGTCGCCCTTCTGGAGGTCCGGCGCGGCGACCCGTTCCTCCACCTTGCCGCGCAGCCGCCGCGCCATGGTGTCCTTGCGCGCCTTGCGCAGGCTGTCGGCCTGGGCTTTGCCGCGCCCTTCCGCGACGGCCTCGGCGAAGTTCGCGAACAACACGGTGAACCAGAGCCACACGGCGAGCTGTGCGATGAAGCCGCGGTCCGTCGCCGCGGTGAAGATCCCGGCGGTGGTCAGCACCGCGCCGACCAGGGTCACGAACATGACCGGGTTCTTGACCATCAGGCGCGGGTCGAGCTTCTGGAAGGCGTCGCCCAAGGCTGGCACGACGATCTTGGCGTCGAAGAGAGAGGAAGCTTGGTGGGTCATGGGATCTCCTGGAGTGGGTCAGAAAAGGTGGCCTTGCGCGGTGAGGAAGTGCTCGACGATGGGGCCGAGCGCCAGGACGGGCAGGAAGTTCAGCGCGCCGATGAGCAGCACGGTGCCGATGAGCAGGATGATGAAGGTGCCGCCCGAGACCGGGAAGGTGCCGGCGCTCGGCGGCGAGATCTTCTTCTGCACCAGCGAACCGGCCAGCGCCATGATCGGCACGATCATCAGGAAGCGTCCGGTCAGCATGGCGAGGCCGAGCGTCGTGTTGTACCAGGGCGTGTTGGCGGTCAGGCCGGCGAAGGCGCTGCCGTTGTTGGCCGTGGCGGAGCTGTAGGCGTAGAGGATCTCGCTCAGGCCGTGCGGGCCGGTGTTGTTCAGGCCGGCCAGTCCCCATGGGCTGACCGCCGCCCAAGCCGTGAAGCCGAGGATGGAGAGCGTCAGCACCAGCAAGGAGAGCATCGCCATCTTCACATCGTAGGCGTGGATCTTCTTGCCGAGATATTCCGGGGTCCGGCCGACCATCAGGCCGGCGATGAACACGGCGAGGACGACGAAGACCAACATGCCGTAGAGCCCTGCACCGACGCCGCCGATGACGACTTCGCCCAACTCCATGTTGAAGAGCGGCACCACTCCGCCGATGGCGGTGAAGGAATCGTGCATCGCGTTCACCGCGCCGCAGGACGCATCGGTCGTGATGGTGGCGAAGAGCGCGGATTTGAAGATGCCAAAGCGGACTTCCTTGCCCTCCATGTTGCCGTCGAGAGCGGCGATGCCGAGTGATTGATGGACCGGATTGCCGCGGGCCTCGGCCCACCAGCAGACGAGCACACCGGCGAGGAAGAGCGTCATCATCGCGCCCCAGACGGACCAGCCGTGCGCCTGGTTCTTCGTCATGCGGCCGAGGTAGTAGGTGAGGCCGCTGCCGATGGCGAAGATCGAGAGCATCTGGAGGAAGTTCGAGAGCGGCGTCGGGTTCTCGTACGGATGCGCGGCGTTGGCGTTGGCGTAGCCGCCGCCGTTCGTGCCGAGCATCTTGATGGCGACCTGCGACGCCATCGGGCCTTGGACGATGAGCTGTTCGACCACGATCTGCTCCTCCATGACCGGTCCGCTGTCGGCACCGAGGACGATCTCGCCTTTGTCGTTCTTCTTCTCGACCGAGACCTTGATCGGCTCGACCAGCCTGGCCTTCGTGTAGGGCTTGAAGTTCTGGATCATCCCCTGCGACACGAGCACGACGGCGAAGACGAGGCAGAGCGGCAGCAGCAGGAAGTAGGTGGTGCGGACGAGATCCACCCAGAAGTTGCCGATCGTCTTGGCCGAATGGCGGGAGACGGCGCGCACCAGCGCCGCCGCGATGCCGATGCCGACCGACGCGGACACGAAGTTGTGCAGCGTCAACGCGACCATCTGCGAGAGATACGACATCGTCGATTCGCCGCTGTAGCTCTGCCAGTTGGTGTTGGTGGTGAAGCTGACGGCGGTGTTGAAGGCGAGGTCCGGCGACAGCGGGCCGAGTCCCTGTGGGTTCAGCGGCAACAGGTGTTGCAGCCGCAGGATCGCGTAGGTGGACACGCAGCTGGCCAGGCTGAAGAGCAGCATCGCGAGGGTGTATCGCCGCCAGTCGTGCTCCTTGGCGGCGTCCACGCCCATGATGCGGTAGGTGAGGCGTTCGAGCGGTTGGAGCACGGGGTCGAGCCAGGTGCGTCCCTTGGCGTCGAGCACTTGGACGAGGTAGAGCCCGATGGGTTTGGTGACGAGCGCAAGCGCGCCGATGAAGACCGCGAGTTGGAGCCAGCCGGAAGAGTTCATGGGAGGTCCTTAGAATTTCTCCGGGCGCAGCATGGCCACGAAGAGATAGATGAAGAGCGCGAGGGCGATGAACCCGACGATGAGGTTTTCCATGGATGTCCTTCAGAGCTTTTCGCACCAACGGGCGTAGAGCTCGGCAGCTGCGAAAAAGACCACGATGACCGCGAGATAGATGAGGTCAGACATAAGCTGGGGCGTTGGCGGGATGGCATGATGCGGCCGGCCTGGCCTGGAATGAAGGAGCCGAAGGCGGGCATTGCGATGGGGTATCCAACCCATGTCCAGCTGCCCTGGCCCAGAGGATGGGCAAGCGCGAGACGACGCTGTCGGCGGGCCAAGCTGGACGCAGGCCGCGCTTCTCAACGCGCCGGAATCCGCGGACCCAGCGGACGACGTCTCGCCGGGGCGGCGAAGTCCGCAGGGCTCCCCGGCCCCCTCGCCACCGTCGGCCGGCTGGAAGGTCTCCGGCCTGGATGCGGTCGCTCACGCTCATGCGGACAGCATCCGGCGTGGTGGAGCGGTCGGGTAATCAACAGGTGGCCCGGCCGCGTCAATATTCCATCAACACGGCGGTGCCGGACATGCCGCCGGGACCCGATGTCCGCTTGGTGCCGGTTCAGCCGCGCCAAGCGATGGCGCCGCCCACGATGGTGAGCGTGGCTTTGCCCTTGAGGTTCCAGCCGTGGAACGGGTTGTTCCGCGATTTGCTCTCGGTCTCCTCGCGGCGGCTCACCCAGACCGCATCCGGGTCGAAGACGGTGACATCCGCCACGCCGCCGATCCGCAGTTCGCCGCGGCCGTCGGTGAAGCGCAGCAGCTTGGCAGGATTGCTGGTCAGCTTGGCGAGCAGCGCGGGCAGCGGCAGACGTCCGGTGTGGTGGAGGGCCATCAGCGACAGCGCGAGCTCGACCTCCAGGCCGAGGATCCCGAAGGGCGCGTAATCGAACTCCACGTCCTTCTCCGATTCGGTGTGCGGCGCGTGGTCGCTCGAGATGATGTCCAGCGTGCCGTCGACCAACCCGGCCAGGATCGCCTCCCGGTCGGCCGCCGTGCGGAGCGGCGGGTTCATCTTGAAGTGCGTGTGGTAGGCCGGCCAAGAGGGCAGGGGACCGTTCCCGAAGAACCGCTTGGCGATGTCCGCGCCGTCGTCTTTCCAGAACTCGTCGCTCCCGGCGATGGAGGAATCGGTGAGGGTGAAGTGGTGCGGGCAGCCTTCGCCGGAGACCGGCACGCCGCGGGACCTCGCCTCGCGCAACAGCCGGATGCTCCCCGCGCTGCTCATGTGCTGGCAGTGGATGTGGGTGCCGGTCTGCTCCGCGAGCAGGATGTTCCGGGCGACGATCATCTCCTCCCCTGCGGCGGGCCAGCCGCGGAGACCGAGCTCGGCGGAACGATAGCCCTCGTGCATCACGCCGTCGGTCACCAGGCCCTGGTCCTGGCAGTGGTCCATCACCGGCAGGCCGAACATCCGCGCGTACTCGCAGGCGCGGCGCATCAGCTCGTTGTTCTGGATGCAACGGCCGTCGTCCGTCAGCGCGACCACGCCGGCCTTGGCGAGCGACCCGATCGGGGCGAGCTCTTCGCCGGCGATCCCCTTGGTCAGCGCGCCGGTGATCTCGACGCGCACGGCGGCCTTGCCGGCGCGGTCCTGGATCAGGGCGACGGTGCCGGCGTTGTCGATCGACGGCGAGGTGTTGGGCATGCAGACGACGGTGGTGAAGCCGCCGCGGGCCGCGCACTTCGAGCCGGTGAGGATGTCCTCCTTCTTCGTCTGGCCGGGTTCGCGGAAATGGACGTGCAGGTCGATCAGCCCGGGGCAGACGACCTTGCCCGCGACGTCGATGCGTTCCGCGCCGTCCGCGGCGAGCCCGGTACCGATGGCCGCGATCCGGCCGTCCTTCAGCAGGACGTCAGCGATTTGGTCCAGACCGGATGCCGGGTCGATCACCCGGCCGCCAACCAACAGGAGTGCGCTCATGTGTGTGGGACGCTACCGGCGGTGGCCCCCGAGCGGCAAGCAGGGCCGCCGCACGGCGATGCGACCCATCGAGCGGATCCCTATCGTCGCGGCCGGGCTTCTTCGGCGGCGCGCTGGAGCACATCCTCCATCTCGTCGTCGTCGTCCATCTTGATGGACTTCTTCCGGCGGGCCTGGCCGTAGTCGGGATCTTTCGGGTCCTTGGCCTTCTCCGGGTCGAAGATGCGCGGGTCCACCGGGACGGCCGTGTAGGGCCGGAAATCCGGTGTGGTGGTGAAGCAGTCGGCGAAGTCGTTCGCCAGCGCGTCGAAGAGATTGAGCGGCGGCAGGCCGAGGATCTCGTACAACGTGCGGTGCATGCTCACGATGGTGGTGTGGCGGTGCGAGACATGCCCCCGGCGGGCCCATGGGCTGATCACCAAGAGCACGCTGCGCTGCGCGTCCACGTGGTCCGGTTCGCCGCCCGAGTCGTCCTGCGTCACGAAGATCGCCATGTTCTTCCATTGCGGGGTCCGGGAGAGGAACTCGACGATGCGACCCAGGGCGAGGTCGTTGTCGGCCATCCACGACGCGACGTAAGGATAGCCCTTCTCCGGTTTCGGACCGGTGCCGTGGTCGTTGCAGATGGCGATGTTGAGAAAGGACGGGAAGCGGCGCCATCCCCGCAGGTAGCGGCTCCGGACGTCCTTCATGAACCAGTGCGCCCGATATTGGTCGGGGATGTTCATGTTGAAGATGGGGAAACCCCAGCAGGTGTTGTCGAAGAGCACCTTGGGCATCGGCATGTTGACCACCTCGCGGGCCCCGGTGGGATGTTCGTCCTCGTCCTCTTCCACGCCGGGGAACTCGAAGCCTTCGCCGTAGTTGCGGAACCGGATCCCGTTCCGCCCGAGATGGTCCCACATCGATCCCGCCTCGGGATAATCCTCGGGCATCAGCGAGCCGTTCGAGCCCATCGAGTAGCGGCGTCCCGGCGCGGTGCTGGTCTTCTTGAAGGACCATCCGACCGAGTAGGTCATCTGCATCAGGTTGTTGGGCTGGACGCCCACGAGCCAGCGGTGGCCGACGCCCGAGGCCTCGGGCTCCATGTAGAAGTTGTCGCTGACGGTGAACTGCCGCGCGAGGGCGTTGTGGTTCACCATCACGCCGACGTCTTCCAAGGTCGCCTGGCCCTTCTCACCGATGGTCTGGTGCAGGCCCCAGCGTAGCAGCGACGGGTCGTGCTTGGCGCCGGGGACGCGGTCGAAGATGGCGTCGTAGGTGTGGTTCTCCTTGGTGATGAAGACGACGTGCTTGATCTCGGCCGAGGGTCGGCCGGGGACCGCCGGGATCAGCGGCGACGACATCGCGGCGCGGTCGGCCGAGCGGTCGGCGAACCCGTTGTTCTCCAGCACCCGCGCGGTCATCGCGGCCAGCGCGTCGTCGGCCGGGGTGTCGATGATGCTGAGCACGCCGCGCATGCCGAGGAACGGGCTCTTCGGCACCTCCCTGCCGGCGTTGGGACCGTTGCCGAAGCCGCGGAAACAGATGCAGGCGAGATGTCGGCCGTCCGGTGAGACCGCCACGCGGTACGGATACCAGGCCGTGGGGATGTGCCCGAGGACCTGCAAGGTGGCGGCGTCGAGCACACCGATCGCGTTGATGCCGAGCTCGGCGACGTAGAGGCGGCGTCCGTCCGGGGAGAGCGCCATGCCCGAGGTGCCGACGCCGCGCAGATCGGCGGTGAGCGGGGACGGCTCGATGCGGCGGCGGTCGCTGATGACGCCCTTCACCGGGTCGATCCGCTCGACGAGGTCGTTGTTCCCGTTCGAGACGAACAGGGCCGGGCCGTCCTGCACCAGGAAGTTCGGGGCGCTGCCGCCCACGGTCTTGCCGCGATCGGTCGGAGCGCCCATGAGCAGGCCGGTCTTCACGCGGCTGACGACTTTCGGCGCGGTGGGCGACGAGACGTCCACGCCCCAGACGGAGAACGATTCCGGGACGTTGGGCTTGCCGAGTCCGGGGATCTGGCGGCCCTCGAATTCCACGCCATTCTCCGCCTCTTTGCTGGGGAAACCGAAAGGCGGACGGGTCAGGCCGCGGCTATCGAACCGGGGATCCTTGGAGGCGCCGATCGGGTTGTACTCGAAGAGCCCGATGTTGGCGACCTGCACGCGGTCACCGGCGACGACCAGCGCATACGGATAACGTCCGACCCCGACGCTGCCGATCACCTTGCGGTCGCGGGTATCGACCACGACCAGGCGGAAATTGGTGGTGTCGGCGCAGTAGAGGTGGCGTCCGTCCGCCGAGAGCTTCACGTCGGCGGCGTAGCTGTCCTCGAACTTGCGTCCGTCCAGCATCCCGTCGAGCGGGACCTCGGCGGTGATCTGGCGGGTCGCGACGTCGATCAGGAGGATCGCGCCGTTCTCACCGCCGCTCCAGTAGAGCGTGGAACCGTCGGGCGAGAAATCGGCGCCACCCGAATTGGCGTGGCCCTTCTTCTTCCCCTCGGGTTTCGGGAGGACGACCGCGAGGAGCTCCGGACGCTCCGACTGCCAACGATGGACGAACTGCCCGGTGCCGTCGCTGGCGACGAACAAGGTGGAACCATCCCGCGTCTGCGCCAGCCCGTACGGCTGCCGCGCGACCGGATAGTGCCGGCCTGCCGGCGTGAGATAGCGGCCGTTGGAGAGGATGGTGACGCCGTCCGGATCGTGCCGTGCGTAGGTGTCGACGGACGGCGGATGCAGGTACGGCGGCGGCACCGGGCCGGCGAGCACGGACAACGCCGAGGCGATCACGACGCAGAGGGCGTCGAGGAGCGGTGCGAAACGACTGCGGATCCAGGTGTTCATCTCCGGCGCTCCTGACGGCGGGACCGCCCGGGTGTTCAACCGAGATGCCTCCGCGGTGATTTGTCACCCGACCGGAACCTGCCGGGAGCCCGGTCCGGCATCCGGCGGCTCAGCCGACGTCCTCGTCGGCGATCTTCGCGGCGCTCTCGAAGCGGGTGTAGCCCTTGAGGAAGGAGAGCCGCACGTCGCCGGTCGGGCCGTTGCGCTGCTTGGCGATGAGCAGGTTCACCGGCACGACGTCCTGCGGTTGGCGCTCGGTCGCGGCGTCCTCCTCGTCCTCGGTGTTCGGTTTGTAGAGCAGGGCGACGACATCGGCGTCCTGTTCGATGGATCCGGATTCTCGGAGATCGGAGAGGCGGGGCTTGCGGTTCTTGTCCTTCTCGAGCTCGCGGTTCAACTGGCTGAGCACGATCACCGGGCACTTGAGCTCCTTGGCGAGGGACTTCACGCCGTTGGAGATGTCGGCGATCTCCTGCTGGCGGTTGTCCTGGGCCTTCTTGGCGGAGGAATGGAGGAGCTGGAGGTAGTCGATGACGAAGAGGCGGATGCCGTGCTGCTGCCACATGCGGCGGGCGCGGGCGCGGAGCTGGAGGATCGAGAGCCCCGGCGTGTCGTCGATGTGCAGCGCGGCCTTGGCCATCTTGGAGGCGGCGCCGGTGAGCTTGCGCATGTCGGCCTCGGCGAGGAAGCCGTCGCGGATCGAGCGGCCGTTGACCCGGGCGAGCGAGCAGAGCATGCGCATGACCAGCGACTCGGAGGTCATTTCCAGGCTGAACACGCCGACGGGCAGGCCCTCGTTGATGACGACGTGCTCGGCGATGTTCATCGCGAGCGAGGTCTTGCCCATGGAGGGCCGCGCCGCGAGGACGATCATCTCGCCCTCGTGCATGCCGCTGGTCATCTTGTCGAGGTCGGTGAAGCCCGTGCCGATGCCGGTGAGGCCGCCGGCGCGCTGATGGTAGTCCTCGATCATCGCGATGGCGCCGCGGACGAGCTCCTTCATGCCGCGGTTGGCGACGGCTTCGCGGTCCTGGCTGATCTTGAGGATGTCGCGCTCGACCTCGTCGAGGAGGGAATCGACGTCGCCTTCGTGCTCGTGGACGCGGCCGAGGACCTGGGTGCAGGCCTGGAGCATCCGGCGGAGGACGTGCTTCTCGCGGACGATGTCGAGATAGTAGGTGAGGTTGGCCGCGCTGGGCACGGCGTCCATCAGGCTGCTCAGGTAGGCGAGGCCGCCGACACCGTCGAGCTGGTTCACGTCCTTGAGGCGCTGCTGGACGGTGATGAGGTCGATCGGGAGCTTGCCGTCGTACATCGCCACGAAGTGCTCGAAGAGCGTCTGGTGGCGCAGGTCGTAGAAGACCTCGGCGCCGGACTTGATCTTCTCGAGGCAGAGGCCGAGGCTCTCGGTGGGCGAGAGCAGCACGCAGCCGAGCACGCCCTGCTCGGCCTCGATGGAATGCGGCGGGAGGCGGTCGAGCTTGGAGAGGTCGACCGCGGCCGAAGCCTTCTGACGGCGGGGTTTCTTGAGATCGGCTCCGGGGGCGGTGCCTTCGGTGTCGTTGAACATCGGTTCAGGAAAAGGTGCGCTGCTGATTACGAGGGAAGGGCGCCGCGCACGCAAACGCGGGTTCCTGCAAACCGTGCACAGGTTATCCCCAGATGGGGCGTGCCGCTCCGATGGAGCCTCCGGTGCCAAATAAAAAAGGCAGGCACCGGGGTGCCTGCCTTCTTGGAGATGCGATGGGGCCGCTTACTTCGCCTTCGAGGCCTTGGAGGCCTCTTCGGCGCCGGCGTTGCGACGGCCGCGCTTCTCGGTGTGCGGCGCTTCCGGCTTCTCCTCGGCCTTGACCTCGGGGAGCGGATTCGTGCTCTTGAGGATGATCTTGAGGCTGCTCTTCACTTCGGCGTGCAGGCGGAGCTCGATCTCGTGCTCGCCCAGCGTGTGGATGGGCTTCTCGAGATGGATCTTCTTCTTGTCGAGCGCGACGTCGAGCTGGGTCTTGATCGCGTCGGCGATGGTGCCGGACGTGACCGCGCCGAACATCTTGCCGTCCTCGCCGGTCTTCACGCCGATGGTCAGCGTGACCTTGCTCAGGCTCTTGCCGAGCTCGGACATGGCGTTGAGGTCGTTGGTCTCGCGCTCGGCGCGCTGCTTGCGCAGCTTTTCCAAGCGGTGTTTGTTGCCCGCGTTGACGGGGATCGCGATGCCGTGCGGCACGAGATAGTTGCGGGCGTAGCCGGAGGCCACGGTCACTTGGTCGGATTCACCGCCAAGGCCGACCACGGGCTTGACAAGGATAAGTTCAGTTTTGGCCATACGAGCGAAAAAATCGGGGGGTTGAAGTTGATCGGGGACCGGAAAGGTGCGTTCAGAACGGGACGTCGTCGTCGTCGGGCGGCGGTCCGTCCTGGGAGGCCGGTGCCGGTGCGCTGGGAGCAGGGCGTTGGGGGCGCGGAGCGGGCGCGGCCCCGGCTTGGGGAGCGCCGCCGCCACCGCCATCCCGGTTGCCGCTGTCCAAGAACGAGAACGACTCGAGGACGACGCCGAGCTTGCTGCGTTTGGCCCCGGTCGCCTTGTCGTCCCAG
>CANGMH010000022.1 GCA_947454005.1 Verrucomicrobiota bacterium | reverse complement strand
TGGGCATGAGCAGCGCCGCCGCGAAGAGGAGCAGCGACAACGTGCCCAACAACCGGTCGGCGAAGACCGTGAGCGCGGCCTCCGGCTTCTTGTCGGCCGTGGCGCCCGCCGCGTACCAGGCCTTCACGACGTCGCCGCCGGCGGTGCCGAGCAGAAAGGCGTTGAAGAAGTGCGCGACGAACGAGATCCGAAGCACCTCGCGCAACGGCAGGTCGAGGCCCTGCACCCGCAGCGCTGCGCGCCAACGCAGCCCGCCGAAGACGATGAGCGATCCGCAGGCCGCGGCGGAGACGGCCAAGCTGGCGGCGTCGAGACGCTGGACGGTCTCCCAGAGCCCCGCCGGCCCCCGGGTCCAGGCCAGACGACGTTGGTCCCACTTCGACAGGCCGTCCCAGGAGCGTCCTTCCGACGCCATCTGGAGCTGGACCTCGTTGCAGAAGATGACGTGGAAGATGGCGGCGAGCAGCAGTCCGCAGACGACGGTCCGGACCAGACTGATGAGGCGGGCGCGGGTCACGGCACGCGGCTCATTCCTCGCCCCAGACCGACTTGATGTGCGCGAAGCCGGTCTTGACGTCCTCGGGAGGCACGCCGGGGCTGAGCTCGATGACCTTGATGTGCTGCGGACCGACGAAGGGTTTGAGCGCCGCGTAGTCGATCTCGCCGGAACCGGGCGGGCAATGGTCGTGCATGCCGTCGCCGTCGACCTTCACGTCGTGGATGTGCAGGCCGCCGAGGCGCGGCGCGAGGCTCTCCAGGTGCATCCGATGGTCGATGAGACCGAGCCCCTGCTTGATCTGCGCGTGGCCGCAGTCGTGCCAATAGCGGACGTTCTCGGGCAACGAATCCAGGAACGACGACATGTCGTGGTCGAACGGGATCTCCTCGACCGACTCGCGGTTCTCGACCCCGAGCAGGAGTCCGCGCTCGCCGGCGTACTGGGCGAGGCCGCCGATCATCTCGAGCGAGAGCCGGACCGCTTCGTCCTTCTTCCGCTCGCGCTTGGTCTCCATCTCCTCGACCAGCTTGCGGTACTTCGGCGTCTCCTTCTGCCCGGCGATCACCATCTCCTCCAGCTTGTCCTGGTAGTCCTTGATGTCGACCTGGCCGGAATGGAGCACGACGAGCTTCGCGCCGAGGCGCTGCGCGGTGTCGATCGTCTTGAGCGAGTGCTTCCACGCGTACTCGCGCTCGCGGCGGTCGCTGGCGGAGAACTTGAAGATGTTCGGCGCGGGATAATTGATGCCGATGGGCAGCGGGCAGAAGTTGTGCAGCGTGGAGATCTTGATCTCGCCGGCCTCCACCGCGTCGATGATCCCGGGGACGAGGCTGAGTCGGATGCCGTGGCTCAGCTCGGCGTGGCTGAAGCCGAGGTCGCGGATCTCACGGAGCATCTCGCGTCCGCAGGTGTGGCGGCCCGAGTTCCAACAGGACGATAGCGAATACATGGGTGCAAAAAAGCGCCGGACGCGTCCGACAAGGACAGCATCCGGCGCAAGCGGGTTCAATCCTGTAGCACAGGAATATGCGGGTGCTCAGACGTCCGCGTAGCGGGCGGAGAGCATGGCGGAGAACTTCGCGACCTTCAGCTTGCGGCGGCGCCGTTCGCTGGGTTTCTCGAAACTTCTCCGGGCGCGGACATCCTTGATGGTGTTCTCGCGGTCCACCTTCTTCTTGAGGCGGCGCAATGCACGATCAACGGGTTCGCCCTTCTTCAGTTTGACTTCGCTCAAATCACTTTCACGTCCTTTCAACAACGCGGTCCCGGACCCCCGGGCTCCGCGCTCCGGACATCCACAGGGACGCCGGAAAGCGAAACGGTCCCGTCTCCGGAACCGTGGCAGGCGATGGGGATAGCCTTTTCCGGCGAGGTAGCAAGCCCTTGTTTCCGGGATCCAACGGATCAAAGGCCGCGGACCTCGGTGCGCCGGAGCCGTTCCCAGATGACGCGGAAGCCGCTCGCGTGGTCGCCGGGGCGGTGGGCGATCCAATCGTCGACGGCCTCCGTCGTGAACCAGCCGCCCCCGCGGACCTCGGATTCCTGGAGCACGAACGGCCCCTCGTGCACGACGCGGTACACCCAGCAGAACTCCATCCCGGTGCCGGCGCAGGCCTCCAGCTTGAACAGGCGTTCGGGCACCGACGGCAGCACCAGCCCGATCTCCTCGCGGACCTCGCGCAACGCGCAATCGTCGTAGGCCTCGCCCTGGTCAAGGTGGCCCGACGCGGAAGAATCCCAGACTCCCGGCCAGTTGTCCTTGAGCATGGACCGCTGCTGGAGGAACAGCTCGCCGCGGGCGTTGAACACCAGGACGTGGACCGCCCGGTGCCGGAGCCCCAGCCGGTGGACCTCGCGGCGCGGCAGCGCTCCCACGACCTCGTCCCGTTCGTCCACCACATCGAAGATCTCGTCGCTCATCGCGCGGCGAAGTAACCGACGGGACGGCCGGAGGCGCAAGCGCGGGGCGATGGAAAAAAGGGGCGCGACCCGATGTCGCGCCCCCCTGCGTCGCAGGACTTTCCCGGTGGCTACTTCGTCCCCGGGACCGGCATCTGGAACATCACGTTCGGCGCGCCGGCGGCGCCGGCGCCGAACCAGGTCTGCGGATAACGGCCGTCCCATTTCTCGACCCGCGCCTTCTCGACCTCGAGCGATTTGAGCTGGAGCAGGAGCGGGTTGTCCTGCGCCTCCTTCGCGGCGTTGTTGATCTCACGGATCGCCTCCGCCTCCGCCAGCGCGCCGGTCTTGCGCGCGTCGGCGAGCCCGAGCGCTTCCTGCCGGGCCTTGATGGCCAAGCCTTCGGCCTCGAGCTGGACGCGGTCGTTCTCCTTCTGCTGGGCCTCGAACTTGGCCGCCGAGACGACCTTCAGCTGTTGCGCGATGAAGGTCTCGTCGATGGACTTCTGGATCGCCGGGTTCTCATAGGTCATGCCGCCGAACATGCCGACGGTCGTGACCGTGATGCCGCGGCCCGTGAAGAAGCCGGTGAGGTCGCGCTTCACCGCGTCGCTGATCTCCTGCTTCCTCGCGCGGAGCTGGTCGAGCGGGTACTTCGCGGCGACCTCGGCCGAGGACTGCTGGATGCGTCCGCGGACCTCCTTGTCCATCACGTCGGCCAACGAGCCCGTCGGGTACCAATAGAGGAACTTCGCGGCGTCCTCCTCCGCGATGAAGGCGGTGCAGGTGAAGCCCATGCTGAAGCCGACGCTGTCCGCGCTCTCGATCCAGATGGCCTGGTCGTTCGCGGCCGGGCGACGCTGTCCTTCCGCGTTGCGATGGTCGCTGGTCATCCATTCGCGCGTGACGGGCGAGCGGTTCACCTTCACGAGCCGCACGACGGGGATCCATCGGCCGTCCCAGCCCATCCGGCCTTCCTGCGACCAGCGGTGCGTCACCTGCACGCGTTTCGCGGCGACCTTGCGGGCCCGGAGGTATTCCTCGCTCTGGAACCTCGCCTGCTGCGTCGTGTCGCCTTCGAGCGGGATGAGGAAGCCGGTCTCGCTCGTGTCGATCTCGACGTATTCCGGGCGGTCGTACGGCTTGCAGCCGCTGATGATCGGCGACGCCAGCAGCGCGATGACGAGCGCCGTCTTCTCGGCATGCCCGGCGAAGCGCGGCCGCGAGAGACGTCCGATGAAGGGCGCGAACGCCCACAACGCGGTCAACCCGACGGCGAAGGACCCGGCGACCGGGACGATGTCCTCCAAGGGATCCGATCGGCGCGGTTCCCGGGCCGCCGGATCACCGTTCGCGGGCCGCGACAGGGCGCGGCGTCCCGCCTGTTCTTCCTGCTTCGTTCCCGACCAACCGTATTCCGCGGTCAAGACAGCCGCGGCCACCATCGCCAACAACACGATACGTTTCATAGGACACCCACCACGATCTGCGCTCGCGCCGACGGGACGGGGCCGCCTTCGGGAGACACAGGCTCTCCCCGGCGACGCCACGGGCCGACGGCACGCGCGCGTTGTCACGGACGGGGAGACCATTGGGTGCCGCGACTTGCGGACCTAGAGGATCGCCCTCCCAATCGCCGACGGGGTTAGCTGACGGGCTCGTCCTTGGAAGTGGACTTGGGACCGGTTGCCCGGCCCCGTGCGCCCCATCCCGGCTTGCGCCGGGAACTTGGTTCCCCCGTGTCCACCCGCAGGAAGGCAGGTGGGCTTAGGCTGCTGCTACTACTGACGGAAGGCGGATAGAACGGACCGTCCGTGGTGTCAACACGCATCCGGCCATGGGTCCTGGCCGCCCGCGATCAATCTTCGTCCCGCCCGCCCCGCCGGTTGCCTTGCCGCCGCCGCGCATCTAGGTTGGCCGTGCTTCGCATGGAATATCTCCGTTGGCTCTTCATCGCCGTCGCCGTGGTGCTGTTCTTCGGCGCCAGCATCTTCTTCCATGAGCTCGGCCATTACTGGGTGGCCCTGCGCCGCGGGATGAAGGTGGAGGGCTTCTCCATCGGCCTCGGGCCGAAGGCCTTCTCGTGGATGTTCCAAGGTGTGGAATGGAGCATCCGCTGGATCCCGGCGGGCGGCTTCGTGAAGCTGCCGCAGATGATCACCAGCGAGGCGATCGAGGGGAAGGCGGACACCGGGATCCCGCCCGCGTCGCCGGTCTCGCGCATCCTCGTCGCGGCCGCCGGCCCGGCGATGAACGTGCTCTTCGCCCTGGCCATCGCCTCGTTGATCTGGGTCATCGGCCTGCCGATGCTCGTCAACCCGCCGGTCATCGGGCCGGTGGAGAAGGATTCGCCGGAGGCCAAGCTCGGCATCCAAGAACGCGACCGCATCGTCGCCGTCGCCGGCAACGCGGTGAAGTCCTGGGAAGAGGTGAGCATGGAGGTGATCACCGCCCGGACAAACGTGTTGCCCGTCGTCATCGAGCGCCAAGGGGTCCGCACCACCTACCAGCTCACCACCCGCTCCAGCCCGTTGCTCGGACTCAAGTGGCTGAACCTCGATCCGCTCGACCGGCCGGTGATCGGCCTGGTCCGGCCCGACATGCCCGCCGCCAAGGCCGGGATGCTGACCGGCGACAAGTTCCTCACCTTCGCCGGCGTCGCGGTCCTCAACCAGCAGCACCTGATGGAGCTGATCGGCAAAGGCGAGGGCAAGCCGTGCGACATCGTCGTCGAGCGGGCCGGACAGCGCCGCACCTTCACCGTCACGCCGGTGTACGACGCGAAAGAGAAGCGCGGCCTCATCGGCATCGGGTTCGCCGGTGGACGTTACGAGGTCCAGCGCCCGGGTCCGACGCCGTGGGAGCAGTTCGACGAGGTGTTCACCCGCATGGGCAAGACCTTCACCGCGCTCGCCCACTCGAAGGAGACCGGCGTCGGCGCCAAGGACCTCAGCGGTCCGGTGGGCATCCTCGGCGGCCTCGCCGTCGAATTGAAGACCGACCTGCGCCTCGGCCTGCGCTTCTTGGTGATGCTGAACCTGAACCTGGCCCTGCTGAACATGCTGCCGTTGCCGGTTCTGGACGGCGGTCACATCACCATGGCGCTCTTCGAGCTCGTCACCCGCCGCAAGGTGAGCCTGCGCTTCCAGGAGTACGCGACCACCAGCTTCGCGCTGCTGCTCATCTCGTTCATGCTCTACGTGACCTTCTTCGACCTCCGCCGCGTGCCGCTCTTCAAGGCCCTGCTCCAGCAGCGCAACCTGGTCGAATCCGCCTCCCCGGCGCCGACGCCGGCCAAGTGACCCGCCCGGGGCGCCCGGATCGTCGTCCTCCCCTCGGTCCCAACGTCGTTGTCGCCTCGGCGGCCGTCCGGCGCTAGGGTCCGCCGACAAGATGAAGCATCGCCCGTCCCCTTGGACCTTCTCGCGCCGTCCCACCCGCGAAGTCGCCGTCGGCGACCCGTCCCTCGGCGGGGTCGTCATCGGCGGCAGCCGTCCGGTCGTGAAGCAGTCCATGATCACCTGCGACACGATGGACACCGCGGCCTGCGTCCGGCAGACGCTGGACCTCGTCGCCGTCGGCTGCCAGATCGTCCGCATCACCGCCCCGACCGTGAAGGACGCGGCGAACCTCGAGCACATCGTGCGAGAGCTCCGCGCCGTCGGTTGCCACGTGCCCATCGTCGCCGACATCCACTTCAAGCCCGAGGCCGCGATGGAGGCCGTGAAGTGGGTGGAGAAGGTCCGCGTGAACCCCGGCAACTACGCGGATTCCAAGAAATTCGCGGTCAAGGAGTACACCGACGACGCCTACGCCGACGAGTTGCGGCGCATCGAGGAGAAGTTCACCCCGCTCGTGCTCGAGGCCAAGCGCCTCGGCCGCGCCCTGCGCATCGGCACCAACCACGGCTCGCTCAGCGACCGCATCATGAACCGCTACGGCGATTCGCCGCTCGGCATGGTCGAGAGCGCGCTCGAGTTCGCCCGCATCGCCCGCAAGAACGGCTTCCACGACTTCGTGTTCTCCATGAAGTCGTCGAATCCGAAGGTCATGATCGAGTGCTACCGGCTGCTCGTCGCCCGCCTCGACCAGGAAGGCCCCGATTGGAACTACCCGCTGCACCTCGGCGTCACCGAGGCCGGTGAAGGCGAGGACGGCCGCATCAAGTCCGCCATCGGCATCGGCTCCCTGCTTTGCGACGGCATCGGCGACACCATCCGCGTCTCCCTCACCGAGGACAGCCCGCGCGAGATCGCCGTCTGTGACGACCTGCTCGCCCAGATCCCGACGCTGGCGAACCTACGGCCGCTGGATCCCGGCCTGGAACGTTCCTACGATCCGTTCCACTACGAGCGCCGCGCCTCCGCGGAGACGGACTTCGGCGCGGTGAAGGCCGGCGGGGAGCAGACCGTCCGCGTGGTCGTCACCCGGGACACCTTCGACAAGGTCGCGCCGCGCATCCTGCCCAAGGCCGATGTGAAGCCGGAAGGCGTGCTCGAGGACCTCAACCTGCTCGAACTCGACCCGACGCAGCCGATTTCGCCGGAACAGATCAACTGCCGCACCCAGCTGGTGACCGTCGCCGACGGCGTGGACCTGCCGCCGATCGCCGCCTTCCGGCTGCTCGCCGCGCAGCTGCGCCGTCTCGGCCGCGACAACCCCATCCTGCTCAAGGACTGCCTCGGCTTCGGGCCCGAGGCGTTGAAGCCCGAGATCGCGCTGCTCCGCGCCGCCGTGAACCTTGGCGCGCTGCTCGCGGACGGCATCGGCGACGCCATCCTGGTCCGCGGGGAATCCGGTGCCGGGCAATCGCTGAGGCTCGCCTTCAACATCCTCCAGGCGGCCGGATGCCGGTCGTTCAAGACCGATTACGTGGCCTGCCCGAGCTGCGGCCGGACGCTCTTCAACCTCCAGACCGTCACCGCCCGGATCAAGGCGCGCACCGACCACCTCAAGGGCGTGAAGATCGCCATCATGGGCTGCATCGTGAACGGGCCCGGCGAGATGGCCGACGCGGATTTCGGCTACGTGGGCGGCGCGCCGAACAAGATCAACCTCTACGTCGGCAAGAAGCCGGTGAAGTTCAACATCCCGGAGGTCGAAGCCGTCGAGCGCCTCGTGGATCTCATCAAGGAGCACGGCAAATGGGTCGACGCCGAGCCGGTGGCGGCGGTCTGAGAGGTCTCGACCGAGAATGGATGGCCTCGGCGCGGCGGAACTCCGCCACGCCTCACTTCACATCATCGCCCCGGCGTCCCGCGGCACGTCGCGGAGGATCTGGGCGATCACGGCGTCGGTGGTCACGCCTTCGGCCTCGGCCTCGAAGTTGAGGATCAAGCGGTGGCGCAACGTGGCCGGGGCGACGGCGGCGATGTCGTCGAAGCTCACGTTGAAGCGGCCCTGCGTCAGCGCGCGGACCTTGCCGGCGAGCGTCAGCACCTGCGCACCGCGCGGACTGGCTCCGAAACGCAGGTACTGGTTGGTGATGGCCGCGGCCGTCTCGGTCTTGGGATGCGTGGCCAGCACGAGGCGCACGGCGTAGTCCTTCACGTGGGAAGCGATGGGCACCTCGCGCACGAGCTGCTGCAGCGCCACCAAGCCGGGCCCGTCGAGCACCTTGGCCGGTGTGACCTTCTCGCCCTCGGTCGTCCGGTTCAGCACCTCGGTCATCTCCTCGCGCGTCGGATAGCCGACGATGAGCTTGAAGAAGAAGCGGTCGAGTTGCGCCTCCGGCAACGGGTAGGTGCCTTCCTGGTCGATGGGGTTCTGCGTCGCCAGCACGAAGAACGGCCTCGGCAGCGGACGGTTCGCGCCGCCGGCGGTGACCTGTTTCTCCTGCATCGCCTCGAGCATGGCCGATTGCGTCTTGGGCGTGGCGCGGTTGATCTCGTCGGCGAGGACGAGATGCGCGAAGATCGGGCCCTTCTGGAACTCGAAGGTCCGGCGGCCGTCGTCGCCTTCCATCACGAGGTTGGTGCCGAGGATGTCCGCCGGCATCAGGTCGGGCGTGAACTGGATGCGGCTGAAGCTCAGCTCCAGCACCTCGCTGAGCGTGCGGACGAGCAACGTCTTGCCGAGCCCGGGCACGCCTTCGAGCAGCACGTGGCCGCCGCCGAGGATGGCCGTGAGCGTGCCGTCCACGATGGCGTCCTGTCCGACCATGACCTTGCCGACCTCGGCACGGACGGCGGCGTAGATCTCGCGGAAACGTTGGATGGCTTCTTCGGTGGTCATGGGGGAGGTGTCTGGGACCGGAGCGTATGCACGACCGGCGCTCGGGCAAGGGCGGATCGCGGAAGGGTGCGATCAGAAGTTGCAGGCATATGTGGCGCAGACTGGCAGTCTGCAGTGTCGCCGGCTGGTAGCCGGCCAGGGCGGCAGCAATCCGTTGGCCCTGGAAAAATCTCCGTCGAGCGGGTTGCCAACCCGCGATACAGCAGACTGCCAGTCTGCGTTACCTTATCAGTCGAGTCCGCCACTTCCGACCGCACCCTCACGGAGGCGATTCCTCCGCACCGAGGCGCGGCCGGTCACTTCGGCGTGACGCGTTCCAGGACCAGCGCCGGCGCGAGCAGGCGCGACACGTCGACCGTCGCCTGGCGTTCCTCGGCGGCGCGCGAGGCAGGAAAGAGCCCGGTGAAGCGCTCGGCCCGGGTCGTGAAGGCGGTCGCGCCTTCGGCGTCGGTCGTCACCAGGGTGGCGCTGAGGAAGTCGCTGACGGCTTTCGCGCCCAGTCTCGGCGCGTCGTTCCACACATATCCGGTCGGCAGCGCGAAGCGAACCGTGGATTCGACGAGAAGGGGCTGCCGTACCTCGAATGGCGTGTGGCGTGCCACCGCCGGGCTCGGGCCGAACCAGAGCTGCTCCCACGCCGCCGGGAGCACGCCCACCAAGCGGTCGCCCGCCACGGCGAGACCGCGCGGCAGACGCGCCACGAGACGCATCTTCACCGGCGACGCGACGTCCTCGAGCCCCTCCACCGCCAGCTCGGTCAGCTCCAGCGAGGGCGCCACCGTTGCCAGCAGGCGCTGCACGCGTGTCCGCTGCTCGGCCGGGCTCACGGCGGTCAGGTTCACCCGGAACCAGATCGCGGCCGAACCGATGGCTTCGACGTCTTCGCGCACGATCAGGTCGGTGCCGTCCGCCACCGTGAGCTGGCGGTCGACCTTCACGCGGGAGGATCCGGCGGTCGGCGCCGGCACCTCGACGAAGCGCGGCGCGGCCGGATCGAGCACGAAGACGGGGCGGCCGCCGAGCGAGACGACCGGGGCGAGCAACGGGTCGACCTGGCGGGACGTCGTGTCGAGGAAGCGTCCGCCGTCCTTGCCCGGCACGTGGACGATCATGTGCGAGAACTGGTCGAGCGACGGGAGGTTGGTGCGGAGGTTCGCGCCGATGTTGGCCAGCGCGAGGTGCGCCTCGATGCCGGCGAGCTTGAGCAGCTCCACGAGCAGGACCGATTGGTCTTTGCAATCGCCGTAGCGCTTGCGGAGCGTGTCGCCCGGAGCGCTGGGCATCCGCGCCCGGCGACCGAACGCGATGCTCTGGTACGCGCAGCGCTGCTGCACCGCGTGGGCCAGCCGCAGGACGATGTCCTCCGAGGACGGCCCGGATCCCACCTCGGCGAAGGCGGCCTTCACCTCGGCGTCGGCGAAGCGCTTGTCGCGGATCGATGCGAGGTAATCCGTGGCGAGCTCGCCCCAGGTCGTCCGCGCGTCGGACAGCCAGAGCGTCGGCCGGAAGACGTCGCCCAGCGGCTGCATCGGCTCGGAATGCCAGAGCACCGGCTGGTCCGAGATCCAGGCGCGGTGGCCCTTGCCGTCCAGCGCGCGCACGCCGTCCGAATGCTCGGCGCGGACCTCGGCCACGTCGCCTTCGAGGTAGACCATCGACCGGACCGTCGGCGTGAGCCGCGAGAAGGTCTCGGAGGACCAGCGGAATTCTTTCGGGGCGCCGAGCGCCTTCCGGGTGAACACGACCTCCAGCACGTGTCCCGGCTGCAGCCCCGGCACCGGGGCCTGGAGCATCTTGCGCGAGCTCGCGACGCCTTGGCCCACCTGGACCGCGTCGTCGGTCACGAACCAGTCGTCGGCGTGGCCGGTCGCGACGACCTTGCCCGTGGCATCGCGGACGACCACCGAGTTGAGGAAGACCTCCTCGCCGAGCGGATCGAACTCGAACTCGAGGTTGCGGAACCGGGCGACGCCGGCGGCGTTGATGACCTCGACCTTCCACTGCTCGGTGGTGCGCAGTTCCTTGCCGCGTTCGTAGCGGATGGCCAGCACGCGCTCGAGGTACTGGGCGCCGTGCTCGGCGACCTCCGCGGCGGGACGCGGCGAGGGCCAGTCCTTGCGCAGCGCGGCGGGGACCTCGACCGGAGTGATCGGCTTCTTCACGCTGGAGTTCTCGCCTTGTCCGAGCAGGCCGGAGACGCGCGTGAGCCAGAGCTTGATCTCGGGCGAAGCGGGGTCGATCCGCGCCGCGTTCTCGAACGAGCGCTTGGCATCGGACGGATGGTTGAGGGCGAGCTCGGCCCGGGCGCGCAGCACCCACAGGGCGGCCGATTCGCTGCCGGTGTCGAGCACATCGCGGGCGGTCTTGAGCGCGAGCTCGGGCTTTCCGAGCGACAACAGCGTCTCGGTCGCGATCACCGCGACGTCGGCGCCCGCGCCCTCTTTCCCGCGCTGCGATCCCAGGACCTTCAGCGCGCCCGCCGCGTCCCCGTTCTTGCGCAGCAGATCGGCCTGCAACAGGCGGACCGGCCCGGAATCATGCCGGGCGGCATACGCGGAGAGCCGCTTGCGGGCCTCGTCGGCGCGACCGGACGCGAACAGGTGGCCGATGTAGGTCGACAGGGACTCATCGTTCCGCAGGCCCGCCTCGAAAGCCTTGGCGAAGGCGTCTGACGCCTCGGGCTTCCGGTCCGTCTGCCAGAGCAGGCGGGCCCGGAGGCCCTGGAGCGGGACGTTCGTTGCGACCATCCCCGCGGCCAGGTCGAGCTGCGCGAGCGCGTCCGCCGGACGCCCTGCGCGCGCCAAGGCATCGCCTTCGTTCTCCAGCAACGTCGGGTTCTCGGGCCACGCCGCGCGGGCGCTCCGGAAGAGCTCGGCGGCCGGCGCGTAGCGCTCGCGTTTGAAGTGACCGAGGGCCAGCTCGTTGAGGAACAAGGCCTGCGACCGGCTCAGGTTCTCCGGCAACGCGGCCGCTTCGGCCGGCGGCCGGTCGGTCAAGGTGACCTGGTCGAGCACCTCGTCCAGCCGCGCCGCGCCGCCGCTCGTCCCGGCGGGCGCCGCCGCGGTCAGCAGATAGGCGGTGCTCTCGCTCTGCAGCACGCGCACACGGCATTCCCATTCGCCGCTCAGGTCCGACCGCCGCGCCGTGAACGTCTCGCCCCGGAACGCGCCGAGGGTGATGGGACGGCGCGCGGTGAAGGTCGGCTCCAGCGCCTGCATGCCGGCCCGGGCGAGCAGCGCTTGCGAAACCGCATCCGCCGGCGGACGCGGCGAGGGAAGCCGGAACGGCAGCACCACGAACGTCGACCGCTGGTCGCCCATGGCGCCGAACGCGGCGGACGGCCAGGCCGCCGCCACGCCCGGCCAAGCATGCCACTTCCCCTTCTCCAGCCGCACGCTGAATCCGAAGTGCGGTGAACCGAAGGCGTCCAGTGTCCGCGCCGCCCCGGTCCCGGGCGCGCTGCGCCGCGGGTCGACCAAGCTGAACGCGGTGAACATCTGCGTCGCCTGAGTCCGCACCTGCTCGGCCTCCTCGGCGGGCCCTTGCACGATGAGCTGGTAGGCGAAGCCCTGGTGCAGCGCGTTCCAGTGGATGCTCAGCACGCGGTCGCCGCCCGGCCGCAGCTCGGCTTCGAAGCGCCGTCCTTCCACCCCTCCGATCGTCTCGGTGAGCTCGCGCAGGATCTTCACCTCGTCCGGAGCGGACCCGAGGTTGGACTTGGAGAGCTCGACCAGCTGGTCGACCGAGCGCAGCTCCATCTCGTCGAGAACCTCCGGGATGACCAAGAACTGGATCGGCCGGGATGCGTTCACCCATACGACCTTGGCGACCGGCGCGAACTTCGACGGATCCAAAGGCGTCCAGTCCTTCGAAGGCTTCTCCAGCTGGAAGTTGAACTCCGGGAACTGCACCGCTCCCGACGCCGTGCGCAGGCTGCCGGGAGGACGCCAATCGGCCATCCGGTCACCGGCCGGGACCTGGCCCGGGAGCAGCACGGACATCAAACCGAAGGCCAGCACCAGAGCGATCCACGCCTCGATGGTCCGGGGGCGCGGGACCGCCGGTTCGCGCGCGGCTTGGATGATCCCGGCCAACGCCGTCCAAGCTCCCACGGCGAGACAACCGAGGAATCCCCAGACCGCCACCGGCGAGAGCGCGGCCAGTTCGAACTCGCGGCGGACCAGGCAGGCCGCGAGCGTGAGCAGGCAGGGCCCGAGCACCCATGCCCACGAGCGCAGAGCGACGGGTTGCGGGACGGAACGTCGCGACGTCCGCCACGCGTGCACCAGCCCCGCGGCCGAGACAAGTGCAGCCACCGCGGCGAGCGTCGCTGGCAGCGGGAAGGGCGGTCCGGAAGTCCAGGCAGTCATGGGAACGATCCGACGTCCAATCCTGCCCCAAAGATCACAATCGTCACCCCCTAGATTTGGCTAGGCCGATGCCTCGCCGCGGCGCCGGCGCGATCCGAGGGGCACCGCGGCGCGTTCCTGTTGGCGTCGTCGGGGGCCCGGGTCCAGGATCGCGGCCCATGGACGGGACGACAGCATCCGAAGCCCTCGGTGCACGGATCCGCGGCGAAGCGGCGGCGTGCGGCGGCGTGCTCCCGTTCGTCCGGTTCATGGAGCTCGCCCTGTACGCGCCTGGCCTCGGCTACTACGAGCGGGGACGGGCCGCCGTCGGTCGCGGCGGCGATTTCTACACCAGCGCCAGCGTCGGGCCGGTGTTCGGTGAGCTGCTCGCGTTCCGGTTCGCTCGCTGGCAGGCCGAAGATGACGGTCCTGCGGGAGCGGAGTTCCACATCATCGAGGCCGGAGCGCACGACGGCCGGTTGGCGAGGGACATCTTGGCGTGGCTCCGGAGCTGGAGGCCTTCCTTGGCGGGCCGGATCCGCTACACGTTGTGCGAACCGTCCCCGGTCCGGCGGGCCTGGCAGGCGGAGACGCTCGCCGGATTTAGCGGTCAGGTGGATTGGATCGGCGACATCCGCGAAGCGCGGTCGGGTCGCGGCGGCGTCCGTGGCGTCGTCTTCGCGAACGAGCTGCTCGACGCGTTCGCCGTGCATCGTCTCGGTTGGGATGCCGCCTCCGGCCGGTGGTTCGAGTGGGGCGTGGAGCCGGCGGGCGAAGGGTTCCGATGGGCGCGGATCGCCCCCGGGAAGAGCGCGGTCCCCGAGGCGTCGTGGCCGCGCCTGCCCGGAGGATTGCTCGATGCGTTGCCGGACGGGTTCACCACCGAGGTCTGCCCTGCGGCATCCGCTTGGTGGCGC
The DNA here is from genome assembly GCA_947454005.1 of Verrucomicrobiota bacterium. Lineage (GTDB taxonomy): Bacteria > Verrucomicrobiota > Verrucomicrobiia > Limisphaerales > UBA9464 > CAIVQB01. Next base: position 9,689 of record CANGMH010000022.1, on the reverse strand, counting down.
GATGCGACGGATGCCTTGGACCATGGCCGGTTGCTGACCTTCGATTACGGGCTGCGCTCCGAGGAGTTCTTCCTGCCGCAACGCGCGGGAGGAACGCTGCGCGGCTATCAGCGACATCGGCCCTCGGCCGACCTGTTGGCCGACCCCGGTGGGCAGGACCTGACCTCGCAGGTGGATTTCTCGGCGCTCGTCGCCGTCGGCGAACGGTCGGGGGCGACGACCGAGTGCTTCACCAGCCAACGACGTTGGCTCACCGAGGCGATGGCGGAGACGCTCGCGCCGGACGCGGGCTTCGCCGCCTGGGATGCACCGCGGGTCCGGCAATTCCAGACGCTCACGCATCCGGAGCATCTGGGGCGCGCCTTCAGCGTGCTGTGCCAGAGGAAGCGGGCGGGCCGGTGGGCCGGTGGGTCAGTAGGTCAGCAGGTCCAGGAGGTCCTGGCCGTGGGCGAGGAGGGTCCAGACCTGGCCGCGCTTGAAGACGAGTCTGCCGCACGGATGGCGCTCGCGCTCGGCTTCGTTGACGGAAAGGAGCGCGACCTTGGCCGATGATCTCAGCTCCGAAGCCGCCCGGGGGATGACCCGGACCGGCATGCCGTTGAAGGTGAGCGACAGCTCGTATCCGGCGATGCCTTCCCGCTCGGCGACCGGGTTGCGCTGCACGAGCTGCGGATACCGCCGCGCCCATCCGAGGCTCTTCCCTCGGACCGTCACGCGGCACATCTCCGGTTGCGACTGGAGGTAGCGGACCAGGCTGAACGCCGGGCCGAGCCTGGCCTGTTCGCGGAGCACGGCGGCGGGGTCGAAGCCCATCAGGTTGCGACCGTTGAAATTTCCGTGGTCGTTCCGCTGCCCTTCGAGGCGGTCCTTGTGCCACTGGGCGTAGCGGTCGTTCACCACCAGATCCAGCTCGAAGTGGCAGTGCGACCGGTCCTGCGTGATGCGCTGCCGCGTGTTCGAGGTGCGCCCCATGGTGGCGATGCGCTCGCCGGCCTGGACGCGGTCGCCGATCTTCAGGCCGGAACGGACGGCGCTGAGATGCGCGTAGAGGGAATGGACCTCCAGCCCCTCGATGGAGTGCCGGAGCACCACGTAGTTGCCGTAGTTCGAGAGGCCGGACCTGCTGTTGACGTAGGCGACGACGCCGTCCGCGGTGGCGTTGACCGGATCGATCGGTTCGCCGCGGCGGTCGCGCTGGATGCAGCGGATGTCGAGGCCTTCGTGCAGCTGGTTGCCGTCGCTTCGGACGCATCCGAACTGCCCGCTGGTCCACGGCTTGCCGGCGGTGCCGACGAAGAAACGCTCCTCCGCGCCCGGCTCGAGCAGGGCGCGGTTGGCGGTCGGGAAGAGGAAGGTCTCGGCGGCTCCAGGGATCGCGGCGGCCAGGAAAAGCGCGGCCATCGCCGTGCGCAGGACCCGGCGCATCAACGGGCCTCCTTGAACGCCTCGATCGGGTCCTCGGCCGGCTTCGGTTCGGCGGGCTTCGCGTCCTCCTTGGCCTTTGCCTTCGCCTTCGTCTTCGCGGCCTTCGGCGGCTTGGGCTGGTTCTCCAGCTTGATGGCCACGTTGTTCAGGCCGCGGACGATGTGCTCCGCCTCCTCGCGGGAACAGTCGGCGATGAAGCTGAAGGCGCCGTCGCGGAGCGGTTCCCGGAAGATCGGCGCCGCCAGCCAACGGGTCTCGGTCAGGTCCTTGCCGGTCGTCCAGGTGCTGACGACCGCCATCCGACGGCCGAGCCGCGACGCGCTGGTCATCTCCAGGGCCAGACGCCCGTGGAAGGTGCAGTCGATGGCGATGGCGGTCCCGCCCAAGGCGTCCACCAACCGGGCGCGCACGACGTCGCGTTCGTCGAGGAACGGTTCGATGTCCACCGACAGGGTGACGGGGTTGCTGCGGAGCACGGAGACGACCCTCGATTTCGGCGCGTCGTCCTTGGCTTCGAGGTGCAGCCGGATGGCCGCGACCTCCTTCTCCTCCTCCTTTTCCTGCTTCGCTTCCGGTGTCGTGGCGCATCCGGCGGCCAACCCGGCCGCCAAGAGGCACGGGAAAAAGGTGTTGATGGCGGCCCGCCAACTCCGCAGTTTAGTTCCCTGTTTCGAATTCATTCTCGTAAACGAAAACTGCTATGGGTCAACAATCCAACAAAGTCCAGAAACGTTCCCGCCGCTCCTCCTACATCAAGCGCAAGAAGCTGCGCGTGAAGGCCGCGACCGCTGCCCGAGGCAAGAAGGCCTGAACGGAGCCGCACCCCCCACCGATGAGCCGCCCCACCGGGCGGCTTTTTCGTTCCCAGCGCCGCCGCCGCGCGCGATGCTCCGCGCATGATCCTCTGCGGCATCGGCGACGAGGCGGGCAACTCCCTCGCGTCCCAGATCCAGGCCACCCGCGAGCTCGGCTGGCGACACCTCGAGGCGCGCAACGTCCTCGTGCCCGGATTCCCCAAGGCGAACCTCCACGAGATCCCCGACGCGGCCTTCGACCTCGCCGCCGGCCAGCTCGCCGAGGCGGGCATCGCCGTCCATTGCTTCGGTTCCACGGTGATGAACTGGGCCAAGAAGGTCACCGACCCGCACGAGGTCACGCTCGGCGAGGTGCGGCGGTGCATCCCGCGGATGCAGCGGCTCGGCACCAAGTTCGTCCGCGTGATGAGCTTCAAGCCCGACGACGACGAGGCGACGCTGCCCGCCGAGGTCGTCCGGCGAGTCCGCGAGGTGACCGCCCTGTTCCTCGACGCCGGCCTCCAGCCCGTGCACGAGAACTGCATGAACCACGGCGGCATGAGCTGGCGCCACGCCTTGGAGCTTCTCGATGCCGTGCCGGGGCTCCAGTGGGTCTTCGACACCGCCAACCCGGTCTTCAACGTCGACCGCTCTGGCCCGAAGCCGTGGCCGAGGCAGGACCCTTGGGAGTTCTGGACCCACGTCCGCGACCACACGGCGCACATCCACGTGAAGGACGCTCGGTGGAACCCCGCGAAGAACGACGCCGATTATGCGTGGCCCGCAGAAGGCGACGGCGCGGTCCGGCGGATCCTGTCCGATGCCCTGGCGCGCGGCTACGACGGCGGCATCAGCATCGAGCCGCACATGGTGGCCGTCTTCCACGGCGCCGCCGCGGATGCCCAGGACGACACGTTGCGTGCGAACTTCGTGGAATACGGCCGCCGGCTCGAACGGCTCATCGCGGATATCCGGGCGGGGCGGTGAGGGGTGCGGGTCCGGAGGCTCGGGTCTTGGCGTCTGGCGTCTGGCGTCTGGCGTCTGGCGTCTGGCGTCTGGCGTCTGGCGTCTGGCGTCTGGCGCGCCGTGCTACGGCTTCGCTTCGGCGCCCGCCTTCTCCGCCTTCTCCGCTATCTCCCGCTTCCGGCGCTCGATGGTCTCCAGCGGGTCCGTCGGTGCCTTGGCCGGATCGACGTAGCGGGACAGGTCGCGCATCGCGATGACCTTGTAGCCTTCGGCGTGGAGCCAGGCCATGTACTCTTCGAACCGCTCGCGCGGCGTGTTCACCCAAGGATGGTCCCGGTCGGGCACCCCGTGGAACTGGAGCACGGCGATGCGGCCGTCCTTCGCCATCGCCGCCGCCCGCTTCAGGTTCTCCAAGGTCCAGTCCGGCCGCGCATCGCCGGCGGTGGGGACGAGCAGCGGATGGTCGCGCCCCGGCTCGTAGGCGCTGCCGCCGCCCTTCTCGTACGGCACCTCCGGTTCGCCGCCGCGCCGAGCGAAACGGATGCCCGACTGCTGGAGCCCCGGAAGCGCGCTGACGTGGAAGGCGTTCCCGGGCCAGGCGAAGCTGACCGGCCGCGGGATCCCCGACTCGCGGCAGCTCGCGTCGATGGCTTCGAGCTGCTCCGCCAGCTTGGACGCCGTCGCGGCGGTGATGGCCAGATGATCGCGGGTGTGGTTGCCGATCTCGAAGCCGTCCTGGTGCAGCTCGGCGATCTGCGACCAGGTCATGTAGTCCTGCTTGTTGGTGCGGAAGCTGAAGCCCTCGGTGATGAAGAAGGTCGCGCCGAAGCCGTAGCGCTTCAGCACGGGCCGCGCGACGGAATGATGCGACGCCACCGAATCGTCGAAGGTCAGCACGACCAGCTTGTCGGGCACGGGCTCCAGCGCCCGCGCCCGCGAGGAGAACCCCACGGAAACGAGGACGGATACCGCGAAAAAACCGGCGAACCGGCGAAGGAAAGACCTCATGCGACCTGGTTCCGACGTGATGCCATGGCCTCCGGGCCCGGTTGCCGGGCAGAACAGAACGGCCCGCTCGGGAGGAGCGGGCCGGGAAATCATTTGGCGGAGAGGGGGGGATTCGAACCCCCGTTACGGATTTTGTCCGTAAACCGGTTTAGCAAACCAGCGCCTTCAGCCACTCGGCCACCTCTCCGCGCGGGCCAGAGGAGACATGGGCGCAGGACGCCGGTCAAGGCTTGCGGCGGTTGGACTTCGCTCGCGTTTTCGCCCACTGTCGCCGTTCCATGAGCAAACGGTTCTACCTCACGACCGCCATCGACTACGTCAACGGCGCGCCGCATCTCGGCCACGCCTACGAAAAGGTGCTGGCCGATGTCATCGCCCGCTCCCGGCGGAGCATGGGCCAGGAGGTGTTCTTCCTGACCGGGCTCGACGAGCACGGCCAGAAGGTCCAGCAGGCCGCGCAGGACCAGGGCCTCACGCCGCAGGCGTATTGCGACGGCCTCGCCCAGCAATGGATCGCGCTCACCCGGACGCTCGGCCTGAGCAACGACGATTTCGTCCGCACCACCGATGCGCGCCACCAGAAGGTCGTCCAGGCCATCCTCACGAAGCTCCATGCCGAAGGGCATTTCTACAAAGCCGCGTACACGGGCTTCTACTCGGTGCGCGAGGAGACCTTCCTCACCGAGAAGGACCGCAACCCCGACGGCACCTGGGACCCCAAGTGGGGACAGGTGAACGAGCTCGTGGAGGAGAACTGGTACTTCAAGCTCGGCCAGCACCAGGAGTGGCTCATCGGGCACATCGAGGCGCATCCGGAATCCATCCAGCCCGATTACCGGCGCAACGAGGTGCTCGGATTCCTCCGCTCGCAGCCGCTCGAGGACCTCTGCGTCACCCGGCCCGTCGCGCGGTTGAGCTGGGGCATCCCGTTGCCTTTCGATCCGGCCTTCGTGACCTACGTGTGGTTCGACGCGCTGGTGAACTACTTCTCCGTGCCGGCCGCGCTCGGCGATCCCGGCGCGCTGGACACGCTGGGCGCTTCCGGTCCGTCCATCTCCGCGCCGCATCCCGGGTTGTCGCTCTGGCCGGCGGACGTCCATGTCATCGGCAAGGACATCCTCAAGTTCCACGCGGTCTATTGGCCGGTCATGCTGAAGGCGCTCGGCGCGCCGTTGCCGAAGACGTTGCTCGTCCACGGTTGGTGGCAGAAGGACGGCGCGAAGCTCAGCAAATCTACCGGCAACGTGGTCGACCCGGTCGCGGTCATCGCCGAGTGGGGCCTCGACGCCTTCCGCTACTACGTCGTGCGCGAGCTGGGCATCGGGCCGGACGGCAATTGGACCGACGACGGCTTCAAGGCGCGCTACAACGCCGAACTGGCGAACGGTCTCGGCAACCTGCTCAACCGCGCTCTGAACATGCTGAACAAGTATCGCGGCGGCGTGGTGCCGGCCGCGTCGGCCGAGCTCGCGGCCGAGGCCGGGGTCGCCGTCCAGGCGGCCGGCGACCACCTCCGCGCGAGCGATCTCCAAGGCGCCCTGGTGAGCATCTGGACCTTGGTCAACCGCGCCAACCTCTACGTCGAGCAGACCAAGCCGTTCAGCTTGGCCAAGGACCCCGCGCAGGCCGTCCGCCTCGACGAGGTGCTCTACAACCTCGTCGAATCCTGTCGCGTGCTGGCGGTCCTGCTCTGGCCGTTCATCCCGGGCACCTCGGAGAAGATTTTCGCCCAACTCAACCTCGCCGGATCGCCCGGCGACTGGAAGCTCACGGCGTGGGGCGGACTCCAACCGGGCCACCGGGTCGGCGCGCCGTTGCCCTTGTTCCCGCGGAAGGATCTGCCGCCGAAGTGACGGTCACCGACGGGAGGCCGGGGCAGGGGCCGGTCGCGGGCCGCTCACACGGGAGGCGAGCGCCCGGCTTGCATCGTGGACTGTTCTTAACGCGAGCGTCCTGAGGTCGTCACCCGCTCGTCGCAGCGTATGGCACCAAGCGATGCAAAAGGTGCTGATCCTCACCGCCGGTTTCGGAGAAGGCCACAACGCTGCCGCTCGCAACCTGCGCGAGGCCCTCGAGCTCGCGTCCGACGACGTCCAGGTCGAGGTCCTCGACCTTCTCGAGAGCGCTTACGGACGGCTCAACACGCTCGTCAAGAGCACCTATCTCAAGGTCCTCGACCACGCGCCGTTCTTCTGGAACGGCATCTACGGCTGGCTCAACTCGACGACCTGGCCGCATCCCGACGGACCGGTCGGGCTCGCCCGTCTCCGCCAGCATCTCGCCGATGTCCTGCGCACGACGGAGCCGGATTGCGTGGTCACCACCTATCCGATCTACGCGCCGCTGATCCAGCAGCTGTTCCGCGACCATCAGGAACGCCCGTTCCGCTTGATCTCGGTGGTGACCGATTCGATCACCGCCAACGCCCTTTGGTGGCGCGCGCCGAGCGACCTTTGGATCGTGAGCAACGAGGCCACCGCCGCCGTGCTCCGCGCCGGAGGCGTCCCCGCCGACAAGGTGAAGGCGCTCGGGTTCCCGGTGAGCCCGCGCTTCGCCGAGCTGACCGGCATCGAGGTCTTGCCGCCGGAGCCCGGCAGCGCCAAGCGGATCCTGGTCATCGTCAACCACAACAAGAAGAAGGCGGCGCGCACCATCGACGAGCTGCTCGAGCTGCCCGACACGCATCTCACCGTGACCTGCGGCCGCGACGCCGAGCTGAAGGCGGAGCTCGCCGAGCGGACGCGCAAGGTCGCCGACCGCGTCCGCCTGCTCGGCTGGACGAACGTGATGCCGCGCCTGCTGGTCGATTCGCATCTCGTGGTCACCAAGGCCGGCGGTGCCACCGTGCAGGAAGCGATCGCGGCCCGGTGCCCGCTGATCCTGAACCACATCCTTCCCGGCCAGGAAGAGGGCAACGCGCGGCTCGTGACCGAGCACGGTCTCGGCGCGGTCGCCGAACGCCGGCGCGAGATCGCCGGGCTGGTGGAGGACGCCTTCCGTCACCACGGACGTCGTTGGAACGAGTGGCGCGAGAACATCTCCGCCTTCGCCAGGCCCGATGCCGCCATCCGGCTGGCGGAGCTGGTGCTCGATGCCTGTGCTTCGGGCGATCGGCCGCGCAAGACCATCCCGCTGTTCGGCGACGGACATGACCGCAGCCCGCTGCGTCCGGCGCCGGCCGCCGTGGCGGGAGAGCCGAAGATGCTCCTGTGCGATTTCCACACGCACACGAACTATTCCGACGGCAAGCTCTCGGTCCCCGACCTCGTCGATTTCTACGGCCGCCGCGGGTTCGATTGTCTCTGCGTCACCGACCACCTCGCCGATCCGCGCCGGTTGCTGGGCAAGCTCGTCCGCCTCACCAACCTCACGCTCGCGCCGTCGCAGCTGGACGAATACTTCGACGTGCTGGAGCGGGAGCGGAAGCGCGCCTGGCGCAAGTACTCGATGGTCCTGATGGCGGGGATCGAGTTCAACAAGGACGGGCTCACCTCGAAGTCGTCCGCGCATCTGCTCGGCATCGACCTGCGCTCGCCGATCGACGCCGCGCTCGACCTGCCCGAGACCATCGCCCAGATCCACGCCCAGGGCGGTCTCGCCGTCGCCTCGCACCCGCACGTGATGAAGAGCGAGTGGGGCAAGAACACCCTCTACCTCTGGGAGAACCACGAGAAGTTCGCCCCGCTCATCGATGCGTGGGAGATCGCCAACCGGAACGACCTGTTCACCCCGATCGGCCACAAACGCCTCCGCTTCATCGCCAACAGCGACTTCCACAAGCCGAAGCACATCGAGTCCTGGAAGACCCTGCTCCATTGCGAGAAGGACCCCGAGGCCATCAAGGAATGCATCCGCGAGAACCGGCACGTCGCCATCACGCTGTACCGCGACGACGGCTCGGCCCGCGCGGCGGTGGACACGCTCCGGCAACCGATGGCCGCCTTCGCCAGGCCCGAGGCGCCGGCGTTGCTCGCTGCCCGGAGCTGAGCCGCGGCCGGTGGCGCGGTGCCGCTCCCGAGGAGGCGTGTCGCGCAGATGTAACAATCGTGACCTTGCCGTGACATTGGGCCGGGTGGTTCACTGCGCTCCCAGTCGTCTCCCCTAAAAAGGGGAAAGACATCTCTCATCGCATGAAGCCGAACAAACTCGCCCTCGCCCTCCAGCAGATCCGCACCGACCTCGCCGCCGCCGAGACGGATGCCGCGACCGCGTCCCATCTGGAGAAGGCCGCGCTCGCCGCGCACCGGCAGGCGAAAGCCGACCTTAAGAGCGCGCGCAAGACGTCGAAGCGGACGAAGCAACTCGCCAAGGTCGCCAAAAGCGCGGCGCGCAAGGCCTCGAAGACCGCGACCAAACTCAGGACCGCGCTGAAGAAGCTCGAGGGGAAGGCGTCGTCCGGCGCGAAGGAGCCGAAGGCCGGAAAGAAGAAGGGCGGACGCCCCCAGGCGAAGCGCGAGGCGCTGCCGGCGGCCAAGGACTGAAACGGCGGACGACACCGTCTCCGGCCCGATCAGACCGGATCGGATGCCTGAAAAGCGAAAACGGCGCGGAGGTCACCCTCCGCGCCGTTTTTGTCTTCAGAGTTGTCCGCGATCCCGATCAGTTCGGGAAGATCGGCGAACCGTCGGAGCTGCGGCCGACCTTCATGGTCGAGAGCTGGACGTTGTTCGCGGACGTGGACAGAGCGGTGTCGATCGCGTTGGCGAGACCGTTGCTCTTGATGGGGTCGGCGGGCTTGGTGGTGCCCTTGACCAGCGTGAGCTTGGTCGCGCTCAGGCCGGGCTTGGCGAAGAGGTGCTGATAGCCCCAGAGGCTGTACTGGCCGTTCTGCACGGCGCCTTTGGAGAAGGCGACGCCGTTGTAGGTCAGACGGTTCGCGCCGCCGGCCACGGTGCTGGAATCACCGGTCCCGAGGGTGCCGATGAACGGCGCGGTGGCCGCGGTGTCGTTCAGGATGGTCGCGACCGCGCCGCCGCCGCTCTGGCCGGCGGTGTCGAGCACCGGGGCGTGGGCCGCGTCGAGCTTGAAGAGCGTCGCATCGGAGTTCGCGCCGAAGCCGCAATCCGCCTGGTAGGTCAGACGGGTGCCGGAGAGCTTGTTGCGGCCGGCCAGGTAGATCGCTCCGGTGTCGGCCGGGTTGCCGGTGAAGAAGGACAACGGGACGGTGCCGCTGGCGAGCAGCTGCTGCGCCTGCTGGTGGCTGATGTTGGAGACATTGGCCAGCGCCGGTGTGGCGACGACGCTCTTGGTCCACGCGAAGCAGACGACGCCCACCTGCGCATCGGCGAGGGCGGGGTAGACGCTGCTGGGGTAATCGGTGGTGTCCTGGAACACATCGGAGAGGGCCAGGTCGGCGACCGTGTTCGAATCGGTCGAACCGTCGACGTTGAGGTAGTTCGGCTGGGTGACGCCCGGGGGATTCGCGGCGCCGACCAGGTTGACGATGCCTTCGACCGAGCCGCTGAAGGCGGACTTGATGGTCACGGTCTGCGTGCC
>CANGMH010000021.1 GCA_947454005.1 Verrucomicrobiota bacterium | reverse complement strand
GCGGTGATCAGGTATCCTTTTTTCATGGTTTTCGACGGCGGTACAACCAGCTTTCGGGATGATTCCGACCAAGAACGGATACCGAATGCCTCAGACCGGGACCCTTTTCCATCCTTTCTTCCAAACGGCAGAAGGCTCTTGGTCGTGGTTCTTCCGATGGGGCCACGCCCAGCCGGCATGGAATGTCGCTCGCCCCCGTCCGGTTCATGGGCGCCCCATCACGCAGGGATCACTTTCCTGTCCGGATCCGTCGTCTCGCGGAAGGCTGCCAGCAGCTTGGCGGTGAGCGGACCGGGCTTGCCGTTGCCCACGACGCGGCCGTCCACCTCCACAACCGGCATCATCTCGGCCGCGGTGCCGGTGACGGACCTATCGTCCGCGATGTCGAGGTCGTCGACGACAGGTCCGGCTCGCCGGTCGGGAAGCCCGACTCGCGCGCACAGGCGGGGGCCGCGTTGCGCTTGGTGCCGTGGAGCGCGTGGGCGCCGGGCGGCGGGGTGAAGAGCTTGCCCTTCTGCACGATGACCACGTTGTCCGCGGCGCATCCAGCCACGAAACCGTCGCAGGTCAGCATGACGATCTCCTCGGGGCCGGTGTTGTCCACCTCGATGCGGGCGAGCACGTTGTCGAGGTGGATCAACGAGTTGATCACCAGGTTGACGGCGTCCACCATGTCGCACGTGGTGGGCACGGTCACGGTGGCCAAACCCTCCGCGTAGGTTTTCTCGAAGTAGATCTGGATCGTCGTCGCGATGGTGATGAAGGGAGGCTCGGGGCAAATGCGTGGTGCGGCGGACGGCCGGCGGCACCTTGCCCTTGTGCTGCGTGCCCTTGTGCTGCGTGCCCTTGTGCTGCGTGCCCTTGTGCATGCCCTTGTGCATGCCCTTGTGCATGCCCTTGTGCAGGGCGTCCAAGCCGTCGGCGACGACCTCGTGGCACTTCGAGCAGCCGAGGCGTCCGTTCTTCTTTAAGTCCGCCTGCGTGAAACCGCAGTCCGGGCACGCGACCTCCGCGCCGGTGGCGGTGGTGGCCTCCTCCATCTTCTGTGCCGCGCCGAATCCGATCAGCAGGTCGGTGAGCGAGGAGCCCTTTGGGGCGTTAACGCCCTCCTCCTTCGCGCAGGCCTCGCACAGGTCCACCTTCTTGACCTGGTTCTCGACGATCTGGGTCAAGTGGACGGTGGCCGCAAATCCAGGGGCGAACAGGGCCAAGTCGAGGCACGCAGCGGACGGGATGCTTCCGGTTTCCACGATCCAGGACCAGGAAACCAAGAGCGGCGCCCGGCGTGGTCAGGCGAAGCCGGCCGGCCACACCACGCGGCCCGAGGCGTCGCGCTCGAACGGCGCATGCCCGGTCACCGCATCGATCGGCACCTGGCCGTACACGTGAGGGAAGAGCTCGGTGCCGCCGCTCGTGTTCTCCCGCTTCAACGGTGAACCGCCCAGCTTCGATTCCTCCACCGCGAGGAGGACGAGGCCGGTCTTCCCGGCATAGTAGCGGTCCGCGACACCTTGGACCTGATGGCGTTCGGAGAAATGGATGAACCCTTCGGCGGCGAGGTCAGGGCTGGCGAACGAGCCGCGCTGTCGGGCGTCGGCCCAATCAGCGGCTTCGGCGATGCGATAGATCATGGAGATGGGACCGGTTCGAGGACGACCGTCGTGTCCGGACGGGGCGAGACTCGGATCCGCTACGCCCCGGACGCAAGCGCCGGATCGGTCCATGGACGGAACCCGGATCGCCCGGTGTCGGGTGCCGTCGCGTTTACGCGGCCTTAACAATTCTCTCGCCCGGCGCACACACGGCCTTAATGCCGGTGCCGTCCGATGGTGACCGATCGGCGCCGCGACGGGATGGTTGTAATCGCGGGCCGGGTCGGTCGGTCATCCACTGCACGTCACACATCATGAACTTGAAGACCTCTCTCCGCGGCCTCGGCGCTCTGCTGGCCGTCACGTTGTCTGCCCTCGCGCTGCTTTCCCAGGTGCCGGACGGGCCGCCGCGCGGCGGTCCTGGCGGTCCGGACGGCCCCGGGGGCCCGGGCGGCTTTGGTCGTCCAGGCGGCCCTGGCGGCCCCGGCGGTCGAGGCGGCGGTCCGATGGGTGGCGTCCAGCCGGTGCGCAAGCTGGTGAAGGATTTCGACAAGGACGGCGACGGACGTCTCGACGCCGCGGAGCGCCAGTCGGCGCGGGCCCAGGTCGCCAAGGACGCGGCCGAGGGGCGGGGGCGTCGCGGTTTCGGCGGGCGTCCGGGCGGCAACCGCGGCGAGCCGAACCAGCCGGGCCCGAAGGTCTCTCCCGCCGACGTGAAGAACGTTCCGGCCAGCGTCCCCCTCTACGACGCGCAGACGGTGCGGACCTTGTTCTTCGAGTTCGCGGATGCTGATTGGGAGAAGGAGATGGAGGACTTCCATAAGACCGATGTGCTCGTGCCCGCGAAGCTCACGGTCGACGGCAAGACCTACAACGAGGTGGGCGTGCATTTCCGCGGCATGTCGTCCTACGGGATGGTCTCCGCGGGCCAGAAGCGGTCGCTCAACGTCTCGCTCGATTTCGCCGACGAGAAGCAGTCGCTCCACGGTTACCGCACGCTCAACCTGCTCAACGCGCACGAGGACCCGATCTTCATGCGACCGGTGCTCTTCTACGACATCGCCCGGCAATATCTGCCCGCGCCCAAGGCGAACTTCGTGAAGGTGGTCATCAACGGCGAGAGCTGGGGCGTGTACGTGAGCGTCGAGCAGTTCAACAAGGACTTCGTTAAGGAATGGTTCGGCTCGAAGAAGGGCGCCCGATGGAAGGTGCCGGGCAGCCCCAACGGCCGCGGCAGCCTCGCGTACCTCGGCGACGATGTGGCGGCCTACAAGAAGATCTACGACCTCAAGTCGAAGGACGATCCGAAGGCCTGGGCCGACCTCGTCCACCTGACCAAGGTTCTCAGCGAGACGCCCGCGGACCAGTTGGAGGCGGCGCTCACGTCCATCCTCGACATCGACGGAGCGCTGCGGTTCCTCGCGCTCGACAACGCCCTGATCAACAACGACGGGTACTGGATCCGCACCAGCGACTACAGCATCTTCGAGGATGAGAAGGGCCGGTTCCACATCTTGCCGCAGGATGCCAACGAGACCTTCGTGCGGCCGGGCGGGCCCGGTTTCGGCGGACGCGGACGCGGTCCTGGTGGCCCCGGTGGTCCGGGCGGCGGCGGCGCCGGGAACATCAAGGGCGTCGAACTGGATCCGCTGGCCATGGCCGGCAATCCGGACAAGGTGCTGATCTCGAAGCTGCTCGCCGTGCCGTCCCTGAGGTCGCGCTACCTCGCCTACGTCCGCGACATCGCGGAGAAGCATCTCGATTGGGCCAAGCTCGGCCCCATCGCCGAGAAGTACCACGCGCTCATCGCGGCCGACGTGAAGGCCGACACGCGCAAGCTGGAACCGACCGAAGACTTCCTGAAGGGCCTCACCGAGGATGCGGCGGGCGGCAACGGCGGCGGACCGTTCGGCGGTGCCGGCGCGATCGGTCTGAAGAACTTCGCCGACCAGCGCCGGGCCTACCTGTTGAAGGTGACTCCGGCGGCGAAATGAAGGGTAGGGCGGGGCGAAGGCAGACCGCCAGGCCCGTGCCGCCGACCACGAGGTTGTAAAACGGCCGCCGGGCTTCCCACCAGACGACGACCTGCGCCGCGCTCGTGAGCGGCGCCGGGCGTCGTACCCGGGGGGAATCGGCCACCCGGCGCACCGCTCGTCCGACCCAATTGGCTCTGGTCCCGGACCTGTCCATGGCACCCGTTCACCGGCTGTGCTTGAGCAGCCAGTCGTAGAAGGTCGGTTCGTTGTAGGCGTGGGTTCACGAGTCGTGTCCGTCGTCGGGATAGACGGTGAGCTGGATGTCGGTGACGCCGGCCTTCTTGCAGGCCTCCACCATGCGCTCGCTCTCGGCCAAGGGCACCACGTTGTCCTTGCCGCCGTGGAACGCCCAGACGGCGAGCGTCTTCAGCGCCTCCCGTTGGGCGGGCAGGAGGGTGCGGATGCGTTCGCCGCCGCCGCAGACCGGCGCGACCGCGGCGAAGTGCGCGGGGTGCTTCACCGCCAGGCTCCAGGTGCCGTAGCCGCCCATGCTCAGGCCGGTGACGTAGACGCGCCGGGTGTCCACCCGCAGGTCGGTCTCGAGCCGCGCGAGCAGGCCCATCAGCGCCTCGTCGTCCCAGGGCCGGCCTTCCGGGCACTGCGGCGACACGAGGATGAACGGGAACTCGCGGCCTTGCGCCACCAGCTTGGGTGGGCCGTGGACGGCGACCTTCTGCAGCTCGCTGCCGCGCTCGCCGGCGCCGTGCAGGAAGAGCACGAGCGGGAACTTCTTGGCCGTCTCCGTGGCGTAGTCCTTCGGGACGTAGAGCAGGTAGGCCAGCTCGTTGGTCTTCATCGACACCCCGACGAACGACCGGGCGACCTGGGCTCCGGGCTGGGCGACGGTGCGGACCGGAGCGGGGGCGCTCGCGCAACCGGCGAGCAGCGCCAAGGCCGCGATCAAACAAAGGGCGGGTTTCATCGGCGACAGAGTGTCGATCGGACCCGCATCGCGCCAAGCAGAGAAACCTGGGGAGGGGAAGGCGGTCGGGTCATTTTCCGACCCGAGGAACTTGCTGTCGGGACGTCCGCCAAAGGGCCTGCAAAATGCAGAAGGCGCGGCAGGTCCGACCTGCCGCGCCTTCGCGTGGAGCATGTGCCGTTTCCGGCGGATCACTTCAGACCGGCGAGGACCGCTTGGATGGCGGTGAAGTTCGGCAGGTCCTTGGGCGTGGCCGTCTGCTCGGCGTAGCGGACGACGCCGGTCTTATCGATCACGAAGGCCGCGCGGGCCGAGGTGTCGCCGACACCGGCGAGCATCGGGAACCGCACGCCGTAGGCGTCGGTCGCGGTCTTGTTCAGGTCGCTGACGATCTTGATGCCGATCTTGTTCGCGTTGGCCCAGGCCTCTTGGGCGAACGGGCTGTCCACGCTGATGGCGATGACGTCGGCGTTGAGAGCGCTATAGGCGCCGAGGCCGGCCGTCATGTCGCACATCTCCTGCGTGCAGACGCCGGTGAAGGCGAGCGGGAAGAAGAGCAGCACGGTGTTCTTGCTGCCGTAGTTGGCGGAGAGCTTCACGTCCGCGAGCCCGGCGGCGGACTTGGACTTGAGGGTGAAATCGGGGGCTTGGGAACCAACGGCGATAGGCATGGGATAGGGTGTTGAGATTTTTCGGTCTGCGAGCGGGCGGAGAGATAGGGGCGTCGTCCGAGGCTGTCAAACGGCCTTCATCGGGCGCGCCCCGGGGGCCCCGGGGGATCCCGTGAGGCCGGTGGCCGGGCACCGGGGTCCGTGGATCGGACCGTTCCCGATGGCGCCGGTCGACCTCGGATTCCTTGTAATCCTTCGCGGGGATCTCCGGGATACCGGTATGATGTCGATCCGAACCATGAATCCCTTTCCTCCATCCGCTTCCATCTTCCCCGCGTCCACGGCGTTCGCGCCGAGGACCTGGCTCACGGGCTTCGCCTGGGTCTGCGGGGCCGTGCTGTCGTGCGCCCCCGCGGCCGAGGCCCAGATCTTCACGGCGAGCGCCTCCACCGGCTACGGTTCCGGGAACACCGGGTTCGGCGGCACGGTGTTCAGCGGATACCCGTTGCCGGCGAACGGGACCACGCCCTCGGTGGCGTTGAGCGCGGGGTTGCTGTCGGCGGACGGCGACGCGACGTCGAAGATGTCCACCGGGACCCTGTCGGTGTCGGGTATGGTCGGCGGTGCGTCGAACACTCCGGTCGACAACCACAACTATTACGTCAGCGGCGGCGGCTCGATCAACTTCAACGACACCCTGACGTTGTCCTCGTCGAGCCTCCCTGCAGGCACCCCGGTCACGCTGACGTTCTCGATCGAGATCGCCTACGTCGCCACGGCGCAGCACACCATCGGGACGCTCCTCGGGTCCAACCAGCAGCAGAACAACGCCCGCTATCTTCTGGCGGTGGGTGCCGGCGCTTCCGACACCTTCGGCGGCGGATCGTTCTACATGGATAGCAACCTCAACAAGGCGTACTTCGACACGGCACCGGGAAGCGGGACCAAACTGGGCATCTTCACCGGGACCCAGCATGTCGACTTCACCGTCGGTTCGCAGGTGGGGCACACGGTGAGCTTCGGACTCAGTATCCAGGCCAGCGCTTCCCTGGATGTGGCGCCGGCGAGCCTGACCGGGTTCGGTCCCTTGTTGAACCAAAGCGGATCGGCCTTGGCCGAACTGGGCACGGCGTTCGGCGCGAGCGCGGACAACCCGGCGGTCGTCTTGTCGTCCGCCAAGCTGGGCGGCGCTTTCCCGGCCGCGTCCCTCGCCAATCCGATGAACGCGGCCGCGGCGGTCCCCGAACCCGGGGCGGTCGGTGTCGTCACCGCGCTGGGGCTGGTCGGTTTCTCCGCCGCAGGGGCGTGGAAGAGGAATCGCGACGGCGGTCGTTGAGGCGGGTGGACGGCGCCGGGCCGAGCGCACCGGTCCCGTCGTGTCACAACGCCGCGAGCACCTCGGCGGCGTGTTCCTCCGGTTTCACCGTCGGCCAGATCTTCTGGATGATGCCGTCCGCACCGATCAGGAAGGTGACGCGGTGGATGCCCATGAATTTCTTCCCGAGGAACGATTTCTCACCCCAGACGCCGTAGGCGGTGACGATGGCCTTGTCCTCGTCGGCGAGGAGCGGGAAGGGGAGCTTGAACTTCTCCGTGAACTTCACGTGGGCCTTCACCGGGTCGGCGCTCACGCCGAGCACCACGGCGCCCTTCGCGCGGAAGGCGGCGTAGCTGTCGCGGAAGGCGCACGCCTCCTTGGTGCAGCCCGGGGTGTCGTCCCGCGGATAGAAATAGAGGACGACCGGGTTGCCCTTGAGGGCGGCGAGCGTGATGACCGAGCCGTCCGTCGCCGTGGCGGTGAAGGCCGGGGAGGGATCGCCGGGTCGGAGCGCGAGCGTGGGGATCTTCGGCACGGGACGTGATTAACAACGAAGATGCGATGGCGCGAAGGAAAACGGAGCGGAAGATCGAGGGCCGAGGTCGGGTCGTCGCAAAGCTCCGGAGACGCACCCCGACCGGTGTCCGGCCTCCGGGCCTTCTTCGCTTCTTCGCGCCTTCGCTGTCCGCTCACGCCTTCGCCGCGCGCTTGGCGCGCCAGAGCTCGATGAGCATCGGGAGGCAGGACACGAAGATGATGCCGATGACCACGAGCTCGAAGTGCTTCTTCACCGTCGGCATGTTCCCGAAGAAGTAGCCCGCCGGCAGGATCAGCCCGACCCACAGCAAGGTCGCCACCACGCTGTAGCCGATGAAGCGGCCGTAATCCATCGCGCCCATGCCGGCGACGAACGGCGTGAAGGTCCGCACGATCGGCACGAAGCGCGCCATGAGGATGGTCTTGCCGCCATAGCGCTCGAAGAACGCGTG
Organism: Verrucomicrobiota bacterium; assembly: GCA_947454005.1. Lineage (GTDB taxonomy): Bacteria > Verrucomicrobiota > Verrucomicrobiia > Limisphaerales > UBA9464 > CAIVQB01. Next base: position 16,318 of record CANGMH010000021.1, on the reverse strand, counting down.
GGTGCGGTCGAGGTGCTGCTGCTTGATGAGGCGGGGGAAGCGCTTCACGAGCTGGCGCCCGACGAGCTTGCCCACCCAGTAGTTGACGTTGTCGCCGAGGAAGGCGGCGCCAGCGATGATCGCCGCGCAGGTCGCCAGGCTCAGACCGCTGTCCTTGCTCGCCGCGAGCGCGCCGATGGCGAAGAGCAAGGAATCGCCCGGCAGGAACGGCGTCACCACCAGCCCGGTCTCGGCGAAGATGACGAGGAAGAGCAGCCCGTAGAACCAGGAGCCGTAGCTCTGGAGGAGCTGGTTCAGGTGGTCCTGGAGGTGGAGGACGATGTCGAGGGCTTGCTTCAGGAGGTCCATGGGCACGGGGAGCAGACCAGAAATGACGGGGCGGCGTCGAACAGAGAACGGCAGGACGCCTCGTGGCCGACGTCCCATCGCTTGCCGCTCACTGCTCACTGATGACTGCTTACTGATCACTGGCCTCTGCCCGATCCGTCGTCCACCGCGTTCTCCGTTCGACGTCCTCGGCTGGTTCTCCCATCCTCGTCCGCCGTGAAAGCCGCTGTCCTGCATGGCAAGGAAGACATCCGCATCGAGGAGGTCCCGGAGCGTCCGCTCGGGGTCGGCGAGGTGCGCGTCCGCATCGAGGCCGCGCTGACCTGCGGGACCGACCTCAAGGTCTACAAGCGCGGTTACCACGCGAAGATGCTCACGCCGCCTTGCGTCTTCGGACATGAGCTGGCCGGCGTGGTCGACGAGACGCGGAGCGACGGATGGTCGGTCGGCGAGCGCGTGGTCGCGGCGAACTCCGCCCCGTGCGGCGTCTGTTTCCCGTGCCTGCACGACCAGCCGAACCTCTGCGACGACCTGCTCTTCCTCAACGGCGCCTATGCCGGGTCCATCGTCGTCCCGGCCCGGATCGCCTCGAAGAACCTGCTCCGGCTCGCGCCGGCGACGTCGTTCCGCGACGCCGCGCTCACCGAGCCGCTGGCCTGCGTGGTTCAAGGCATCGAGGACCTGCGCCTCCGCGCCGGGGAACAGGTGCTGGTGCTCGGCGCCGGACCGATCGGGCTCTTCGCCGTCGCGCTGGCGAAGGACGCCGGGTGCGAGGTGACCGTCGCCGGCCGTGGCGAGGAACGGCTCGCGCTGGCGCGCCGCCTCGGTGCGTCCCGGGTCGTCGACATGGCCGGACGCGAGGACCTGGTGGACGCCGTGCGATCGATGCTGCCGGCGACGCGGCACGACGTGGTGTTCGAGGCCGTGGGCAAGCCGTCGGCCTGGGAGGCGGCGGTCGCGTTGGTCCGGAAGGGCGGGCGCGTGAACCTGTTCGGCGGTTGTCCCGGCGGCACCTCCGTGACCTTCGACACGACGCTCATCCACTACTCGAACCTCACCTTGCTCGCGAGCTTCCACCACACGCCGCGGACCATCCGCCGGGCGCTCGGATTGATCGAGGCCGGGATCGTCCGCGCGGCGGATTTCGTGGACGGCGAGGCGGGCCTGACCGAGCTGCCGGAGCTTTTCCGTTCGATGGCGACGGGCAACCGCGCGGTGAAGACCTTCGTGGACGTGCATCGCTGAAGCGGCCCTACGTCCCGCGCTCGCGGGTCCCCGTTCCGTCGGCCGCGCCTTTGGGCTTTGCATCACGCCCTCCGTCGCCAAAATTCGCGCATGTCGTCACCCGACCAATTCCGCGAACTGTTCCGCATGCAGAAGGCGCTCAACGAGCGCATCGGCGTCCACACCGACACCATGGACGAGGCGGAGAAGACCAAGTGGATCCTCAACTACACCCGCGCCATGACCCAGGAGATGGCCGAGCTCACCGATAGCGTCCCGTGGAAGTGGTGGGCCAAGTACCAGAAGTTCGACGAGCAGAACGCCCGCGTCGAGGTCGTGGACCTGCTCCACTTCCTCATCTCGATGGCGCAGGTGCTGGGCATGAGCGCGGACGACGTCTTCGCCGCCTACGTGAAGAAGAACGAGGTGAACTTCAAGCGGCAGGAGACCGGCTACGTCGCCAAGGACCACGACGATTCGAAGCATATCTGAACGTCCGTGCGGTCGCGCGGTCTCCATGGCATGACACGATCGGTCACGTTCCTCTTCTCGGTCTGGCTCGGCTTCCTCGGCGTGCTCGGCGCGGCCGCCGATGACGGGGGCTATGCGTCCGACCTCGCGCGCTGGCAGGCGAAGCTCGCCGGGAACCCGAAGGACATCGGCGCCCTGGTCGCGCTGGGCAAGCTCTGCCACAACCGCGGCACGCTCGACGTGCCGGACGCGGCCGATGCGGTCGAGCTCGCGCGGAAGTATCTCGGCCAGGCCCTGGAGATCGATCCGAAGCACGCCTTCGCCCGCGCGCTGCACGGCAGCACGACGGTCCTCACCGCCAAACAGGCCTGGTTGCCCACGACCAAGATCAGCCGCGTCCGCAAGGGCATCGCCGAGATGGACGCGGCGCTCAAGGACAGCCCCGAGGATCCGGACGCGCGCTTCACCCGGGCGAGCAACAACCTGTTCCTCCCGGACCTCTTCGACCGGAAGTCCGTCGTGACCGCTGATTTCGCATGGCTCCAGGAACGGGTGGACCAAGGGAAGTTCGACGTGGAGTTCCGGCAGTACGTCTGCCTCTTCCACGGCAGGGCGCGGTCGAAGTTCGGCGACAAGCCGGAGGCGGAAAGATTGTGGCGTGCAGGTATCGCGATCGACCCGGCGTCGAAAGTAGCGGATGAATTGCGCCGTGCCCTCGACCCGGGGCGACCGAACCGATGAAGCCGAAGAAATCCGCCGTCCCGCCGTTGTCCGCGCCGCCCCACATCCGCAAGAGCCGCGCCGCCGTCCCCGCCGCCCATCGGCGCGACATCGAGGCCATCCTCATCCCGCCGGCCCGGATCCAGCGCCGCGTCTCCGAGCTCGCCCACGTCATCTCCGCGGATTACCGCGGCAAGGAGTTCGTCATCGTCGCGCTGCTCAACGGCACGGTGATGTTCCTGGCCGACCTGATGCGCCGGATGGAGTTCCCGCTCCAGCTCGACCTCATGGGCGTGAGCAGCTACCGGGGCGGCACGTCGTCGGGCGAGCTGGAGTTCACGCGGCCGCTGAAACTCGACATCCGCGGACGTCACGTGCTGCTGGTCGACGACATCCTCGACACCGGCAAGACGCTGCGGGCCGTGTCCGCCGAGCTGGCGTCGCTGGGGGCGGCGAGCGTGCGGACCTGCGTGCTGCTCGACAAACCGGCCGGGCGCGTCGGCGAGTTCACCGCGGACTACGTGGGCTTCGTGGTTCCGCATCTCTTCGTGGTCGGCTACGGCCTCGATTACGACGAGAAGTACCGCAACCTGCCGTTCGTCGGCGTGCTCAAGGAAGAGGTCTACCAGGCTGCCCGGTGACGAAGGCCGCCGGATCCAGCGGGAGCCATCCCGTGCGGTGACGGTCCGGTGGTGAAGGCGGGCGGACCGTCGGACGGTCGGAAGATTTGTCCCGGCTTCTTGTCAGGATTTCGTGCCCTCGTGCGTTCGGTAAGGGTCCACCGGGCTGCCGCTTTCCGGGGACCGACATGCCACGATCCTCCGAAAACGAGAGCCCGTCATCGTCCCGGCCGTCCCGTCCCTTTCCCGTGAAGGTGACGACGGTCAGGTCGTCGGCCATCGGGCCCTGCGTCCACGGCCGCGAGAACCGCCTTCGTCCGGGCGCTCCGCCAGGACGTGCGGCAGCCCGCTTCCTGAGGACCGGTGAAACCCTCCGGACCTTGCCGGAGTAGAAGAGCACCGATGAACAGAAACGACACGACGATCCCACCGGACCCACGACGCCACGATCTCGACGCGCTGCGCGCCGTGGCGATGCTCCTCGGCATCGTCTACCACGCCGCGCTCTCCTTCGCCATCGGCGACGCCTGGATGGTGCGGGACGTCCAGCAGAGCAAGGCGCTCTTCGTCTTCCAGGACTTCGTCCACGGCTTCCGGATGCCGCTCTTCATCCTCGTCAGCGGCTTCTTCACCGCGATGCTCTGGCGGCAGAAGGGCCTGAAGGCGCTGCTTTGGCACCGGTGCCGGCGCGTCCTGTTCCCCTGCCTGCTCGGGTTGGTCACGGTGGTCCCGGCGATGAAGTGGGCATCGGGGTTCGCGACCGCGTCGGGCGCCGAGCGCCGGCAGCGTCACGCCGCCGTGGAGACCGCCGCCACGGACATCTGGGCCGCGATCCGGCTGGGCGACACGGCGACGCTCGAGCGGCATCTCCAGGCGCCCGGCGCGTTGACCAACCGCCATCCGGTCTTCGGGATCACCCCGTTGACCTGGGCGGCCTTGGTCGGCCGGCAGGCCGCCGCGGAGACGTTGATCGTCGGTGGTGCGGACGTCTCCGCCCGGAACAACGATGGCGGGACGGCGTTGCACGCGGCGGCGTTCCTCGGACGGGACGGCATCGTCGAGCTGCTGCTCCGGAAAGGCGCCAAGGCCGACGCCGCGAGCTCCTCGGGCGAGGTGCCGATGAAGAGCGCGGCGCAGCCGTGGCCCGTTGTCGACTACATCACCAAGCTCCTCGGCATCAAGGTCGATGAGAAATCCGTCGCGGCGGGGCGCGAGAAGGTGGTCGCGCAACTGACGGCCGCCGGGGTGTCTCCACCGGTGGCGCCGCGAGGGCGGGCGGCTCTCCGCGAGACCTATCAGGCGCTCATCGACACGCCGGTGTTCATCCTCGTCTGGTTCCTCTGGTTCCTGGTCTGGCTGGTGGCGATCTTCGCCGGCTACGCATGGATCGCGGAGCGGACCGGGTTCAAGGGGATCCCGCTCGGCGCGCTGGTCTCGCCGTGGACGCTCCTTGTCCTGGTGCCGTTGACGATGCTGCTTTCGTGGTGGATGGGCTTCGGCGGCGGCGAGTTCGGCCCGGACACCTCGATGGGCATCCTGCCGATGCCCTGGGTGCTCGGGTACTACGCGGTCTTCTTCTTCTTCGGGGTCCTGTACCACGATGCCGATGACCGGCAGGGCCGGCTCGGACGGACCTGGCGTTGGTTGGGGCCGGTCGCCTTGCTGGTCGTCTTCCCGATCGGCCTCGAGTTCGCGACCGGCGTCTTCGGGTTCCGCGAAGTCGTCCCGGAATCCGCCCACAAGGCCGTCTCGGTCACCTTCCAGGCGCTGTACGCGTGGCTGATGTCGTTCGCCTGGATGGGCATGTTCCGCTCGCTGCTGACGCGCGAGAACAAGACCGTCCGCTACCTCTCCGACTCGGCGTATTGGCTCTACCTCGCGCATCTTCCGCTCGCGATCGTCGGGCAGACGTTGATCGCGGAGTGGCAGTTCCCGGCGGTTTTGAAGTTGGCCGCGTTGTCGGCCGTGCTCATCCCGTTGCTGCTGCTCAGTTACCACACCTTGGTCCGTTACACGTGGGTCGGTCGCCTCCTGAACGGCCCGCGCCGTCGTCCTGGCGAACCGTCCCGGGCCATGCCGCCCGCCCCCGCCTCCACTCTGTGATCGTCGAGCGTCCCGCCCCATGAAGACCAGCAAGGCCCTGCATCACGACGGCCCCGTTCCTGCCGTCGTCCGTCCGGCCGACGTCGTCCCCGACCCGGCGCCGCCGAAACGGAAGCGCCGTCCCACGGGCGCTCCCGAGACCGCCTTGGGCCGGTCGGTCGCGGCGGTGATCGCCACCGAAGGGATCTCCCTCCGCGCCGCGGCCCGGCGCGTCGGGATGTCCGCCGCGCAGCTGAGCCGTCTCCTGCGCGGCCAGACCGGGGTGGGCGCCATCCATCTCGCGAACATCATCGTGCGCTTGAAGCTGGATGCGGCCCAGGTCATCCACTCGATCCACGAAGAAAACCTGCCGCCGGCGCGCCGCCGCTGAGGACCGATGGAACTGAAGAGCGAGGAAGTGCTGCAGATGCTGATGAAGTGGCGGACCCGCGTCTCCGCCGCCGCTTGGACCGTCGTGCGCGACGCCCATGCCGCGGAGGACATCTTCCAGAACGTCGCCCTGAAGGCGATGACCCGGGACGTGCGGTTCGAGAGCGAAGCGGCCTTGTTGTCCTGGGCGTTCATACTCGCCCGGCGCGAGGGGATCGATTGGCTGCGGCGCCGCCAGCGCGAGACCTTGGGCCTCGACGACGAGCTCCTCGGCCTGCTCGACCAAGAATGGCTCTCGGCGCCGTCGCATCCCTCGGGCGCGAAGATCGAGGCGCTGCGAGGGTGTCTCGCGGCCGCGCCGGAGTCCGCGCGGGAGCTGCTCAAGCTGCGATATTTCGACGGCCACAGCTGCGAGGAGGTGGCCGGGCGCATGGGCATCGGGCTCAACGCCGTGTACAAGCGCGTCTCGCGCCTGCACGAGGACCTCAAGCGGTGCGTGGAGGCCAAGCTCGCCGAGACGGAAGGGGCCGCCTGACCGGACGCCATGGACACCGACGAGACACGACGGGTCTGGATCCTGCGCTTCCTGGAAGGGAAGGTGTCGGCGGAGGAACGCGCGCGGGTGGTCGAGCTGCTCCGGGCGGATGCGGAGGCCCGCCGGTTCCTGCGCGACGTGGCCGAGCAATCGGTCATGATCGCCGATATCGAACGATCGGCCCGGGCCCGGGAAACGGTGGTGTCCCCGGAGAACCCCGGTGCTCCGGAGCGGCGGGCGGTGGAGCCGCGCCGCTCTCCTCCGTCCGCTTGGGGGCTCGTCGGGTTGGTGGGTGTCGTGGTGCTGGCGATGGCTCTGTACCGGCCTTGGAGGGCCCGGCCGGAAGCGGTGCTCACGGTCGCGAAGGCGACCGGATCCAGCCAGTTCATCGGCGCCGCGGGCCAGCCGGTGTCCGTCCTGAGGAGCGGCACCCGGCTCCGCGCCGGCGACACGGTGGCCACGCGTTCCTGCGATGCGTGGATCGAGCTGCGCTTGGGCGACGGCTCGGCGGTCACCCTCGCCGGCAACTCGGCGCTGCGCGTGCTTGGCGCCGATGCGGGCACGCCCCGCTTCAGCCTGTTGGAAGGTAGCCTCTGGCGGAGCCCGTCGCCCGGCCCTCGCACCGGTCCGATCTGGATCGGCACGCCCATGGTCGAGGTCGAGATGCAGGCCGGGCAGTTCGATGTCCAGACGACGGCGGCCGAGACCAAGGTCCGGGTCAACCAAGGATCCGGCCTGGTCCGGCAGGTCCTCGACGGGACCTCGGCCGCCATCGGGCCGGGACAGCAGATCGCCGCGTCCTTCTCCCGCAAGGAACCGCTGGCGCCGGTCGCTCAGCCGGCGCCGGTCGACCGTTGGGCATGCGACCTCGGGAAGGTGCCCGAGGTGGTCCTCGGCCGATGGTTGCCGCCCGCGGGGCTGGAACGGGCCCGGCTCGCCGCCGACCCGCTGCTCTGGCCCATCGGCGACGGCCGGTCGGTGATGCTCTACGCGGTGGCGATCGCGGCCTGGAAGAGCTCGGACCGCCCGGTGGTGCTGCACGGGGAATCCCGGCTGCGGTTCCGCGGGCGCACGGAGGTCGCGCGGACGGTGCGTTTCGGGTTCAGCTCGCAGAGGATGCAGGGCGCCTTCGCCGGCAAGTTCGAGATCGACGTCCCTTCTCCCACGCTCGGGCCTGCCGGTGCGACATGGGAGGTCGACCTTCCGCTCGCGTCCTTCCGTCCGCTCCAGCCGCAGTTGGCCGGATCGCCGGAAGGACTGGAGCTGACCGATGTCTACGCGCTGACGCTGGAGGAGGACGTCGGGCTGGAGATCCACCACATCGAGCTCGTCCCGGACGCCCCTTGACCGGCGTGCGCGGGCCGTCCGCTTGCTTTCGCCTTCCCCGGCCGACACACTCGGGGGATGAAGAAAGACGTCGTGCCCGTGCAGATCCGCGGCATCCTCCCGGCCGACAGCGGGTGCGCGCTCTTCATCGGCGACGATGAGAAGGTCTTCGTGATCCAGGTGGAGCACAACATGGGCAACGTCATCGGCAACGCCCTGCGCGGCACGCATCCCGAGCGACCGCTCACCCACGACCTGATGGGCCGGATGTTCGACGGTTTCGGCATCGCGGTGGAGCGGGTCGTCATCACCGAGCTGCGCAACGCGACCTACTTCGCCCGGCTGATCCTCAAGCAGGAGAACGAGCTCGGCAGCAAGATCGTCGAGATCGACGCGCGTCCGAGCGACTGCCTCGCTCTCGCCGCCATGCAGAAGAAACCGATCTATGTCACCGCGAAGCTCTTCCACGAGGTCGAGGACATGAGCGAGGTGCTCACCCGCATCGGGGACGAGGGCGGCGAAGGCGCCGAGGGCGACGGGTCCGGGCCGGCTTGATGGCGAAGGCATCCGCCAACCCCGCCGCGCCGGTCGTGCTCGTCTGCGGCGACGACGACTTCACGGTCAAGCAGCGCGCCAAGGCGCTCTACGACCAGTGGTGCGGCGAGCTGGGCGGCATGGACCACGAGGTCGTCGACGCCGTCGCCGCCAACACCGGCGACGCGCTCGGCAAGCTCAACAAGCTCCGCGCCGCGCTCGACACCTTGCCCTTCTTCGGGGGCGCCAAGGCGGTGTGGTTCCGCGACTGCAACTTCCTCGGCGAGGACCGCACCGCCAGCAGCGCCGCGGTCACGGCCGCGCTCACCGAGTTCGCGGAGATGCTGAAGGGCTTCAAGTGGGACGGCGTCCGCCTGCTGATCTCCGCGGGCAGGCCGGACAAGCGGCGGTCGTTCTACAAGACGCTCGAGAAGCTCGGCACCGTCGAGTCCTTCGTCGCGCTCTCGGCGGACGACAAGGAATGGGCGGGCCGCGCCGAGACCGAGGTGCTGCGCCTCGTCAGGGCCGCGGGCAAGGACATCAGCGACGACGCGCTCGGCGAGCTCGTGATGCGCGTCGGGCCCAACCTCCGCGCGCTGGCCAGCGAGACCGAGAAGCTCCTCCTCTACGTCGGCGACCGGGCCGAGGTCGCCTTGGACGACGTCCGCACGCTCACCACCCGCCAGAAGCTGGCGCAGGCCTTCGCGCTGGGCGAGGCGCTGGGCGACCGCGACCTGGGCAAGCTGATGCGCGTGCTCGACCAGGAGCTCTGGGAGATCCGCACCGGCGCGGACAAGAAGAAATCGGAGATCGGTCTGCTCTACGGCCTGATCTCGAAGGTCCGCGGCATGCTGATGCTCAAGGACCTGGCGAACTCCGGCGCGCTCAAGCCGGTGCGCGACTACAACGCGTTCAAGACCCAGATGGACCGCGTGTCCCAATCGGCCGGGGAAGGGATGCCGGACGACAAGCGCTTCAACCCGCTGGCGGGCCATCCGTTCGTGGTCTTCAAGACCTTCAACCAAGCCGCGAACTACGAGCTGCCGGAACTGGTCCGCGCGATGGACCTTTTGCTCGGTGCCAACGTGAAGCTCGTCAGCAGCGGGCTCGACGACGCCATGGTGCTGCAGCAGGCCCTGGTGGACATCGTCGGCCTGAAGCCCCGCCGGAACGTCCGCTGAGACGGGGGCAGGGTGCCCGGGCAGGTTCTCCGGACGACTTCCGCGCCCATCCGACGGTGTGGACCACAACCCGTGGAAGCAGAAGGTTGACGCGACCCCGCCAATTGATAGGGTCCGCCGCTCTGCTCCCACTGGGAGGCACGTAGATACACATGAAACGCCAGTACCAACCGTCCAAGATCCGTCGAGTGCGCCAACACGGTTTCCGCGCCCGCATGTCCACCAAAGCCGGCCGCGAGATCATCCGCCGCCGTCGCAACCTCGGCCGCGTGCGCCTCACTCCGGTCTGAGCCCGACATGCCTGCCGCACCGGGCCAGCGACTGCGCTTCGGGCGTGACCGTCGGCTCCGATCGGCAGGTGATTTCGCGCGGCTCAAGACCGACGGCCAACGGCTCGCCCACGGGTGTCTGGTGTTGAACTGGAGCTTGGGGCGGGCCGGGTCCGTTTCCCGGTTGGGGGTCATCACCAGCCGCAAGGTCGGTGATGCGGTCGTACGCAACCGCGCCCGCCGTCTTCTGCGCGAAGCGTTCCGGCGGAACCAGCTGAGGCTGGTCGCGCCCGCCGAACTCATCTTGATCGCACGGCCTTCCATCGGTCCCCACGGCTACGTGGAGGTGGAGCGCGATTTCTTGCAGGCGTTGCGCCGCGCGCGTCTGCTCGCCATCGAACCGCCGTCCGTCGTCCCCGCGTGAACCCGCTGAGCCATCTCCTGGTCGCGCTGCTGCAGGCGTACCGCTGGGTGCTGTCGCCCATGAAGAACGCCCTGCTCGGGAGCACGGGTTGCTGCCGCTATCTGCCGACCTGCTCGGCCTACGCGATCGACGCCCTGCGGACGCACGGCGTCCGTCGCGGCGGCGCCCTCGCCGTCGGCCGGATCTGCCGCTGCCATCCTTGGGGTGGCCACGGCGCCGATCCGGTCCCTTCGGCGTTCCTCCGTTCTTGACCTCTTTTCCGCCCCCTTTCCCCGCATGGACCGCAAAGGCATAGCCATCCTCGTCGTCGCGTTCGGCCTCATGGTCTCGTGGCCTTGGATGGTCACCAAGATCTATCCGCCGAAGCCGGTGGACCCGGCGAGCACGAACAAGGTCGCCCAGGCGGCGGCGTCCGGCGCGACGGCGCCCGCCGCGCCGGTCCCGCATGCACCGGTGGCCGCGGCCGCCGCGGTCGTCCCTCCGCAGCTCGGGGCCGGTGCCCCGGAGCAGACGCTGGTGCTCGAGAACGAAAAGGTCCGCGCGACCTTCTCGTCGCTCGGCGGCGGCCTGAAGCACGTCGAGCTGAAGGATTACCGGGCGCGGATCCACCGCTCCAAGGACGATCCGGACAAAGAGCTCGCCGCGTTGAACAAACCCGCGTTCGTGCCGGCGTTCACGCATGTGAACTCCGAGGCCCTGACCGGCGACGGCGTGTTCGTCCTTTCCCGCGCCGCGGGCGGCATCCGCGCCGAGAAGACGCTCGCGGGCGGCCTCAAGGTGGTGAAGGAGTTCAAGCTCACCACGAACTTCCAGTTCCGGGCGACCGTCCGGATCGAGAACACCGGGGGCCAGCCGGTCGTGGTGCCGGCGCAGGAGCTGGTGATCGGCACCGGCTCGCCGATGGATCCGCACGAGACGCCCGACCAGCAGGGCGCGCACTGGTTCAACGGCGAGAAGTCGGAGCATTTCGACGCCGCCCGGTTCTCGAACGCCACCTTGGGTTGCATCCCGGGCACGCCCTTCACCGAGATCCAGGCCGGCCACACGAACGTCGTGTGGGCATCCGTCCACAACCGGTTCTTCACGCTCATCGCCGTTCCCGAGAAGCCGGCCGACCGCCTGTTGGTGCGCGATTATCCGTTGATCGCGCCCTCGAAGGAGCAGATGGCCAACGACGGCAAGCTGAACGCCCGGCCGCAGGCCTACCAAGCGGCCTTCCTGTATCCTGCCGCCACGTTGGCGCCCGGTGCGGTGCTGGAGCGCAAGTACGAGGGCTACGCCGGACCGAAGGAGTACTTCACCCTGTCGCGGCTCGATCCGCAGCTCGACCTGGTGATGGATTTCACCGGGTTCACCGGATTCTTCGCCAAGGGGCTCCTTCTCAGCCTCAACGGGCTCCACCAGTTCATCCCTTCGTACGGGTGGTGCATCATCGCCATCACCGTCATCATCAAGGGCCTCTTCTGGCCGCTCACCGCCGCCAGCACGCGCTCGATGAAGCGCATGCAGGCCATCCAGCCGCAGCTCGCCGCGGTGAAGGAGAAGTACAAGGACAACCCGTCCAAGCTGAACGAGCAGACGCTGAAGGTGATGAAGGACAACAAGGTCAACCCCGCCGCGGGCTGCCTGCCGATGCTCATCCAGTTCCCCGTCTTCATCGGGTTCTTCTTCATGCTCCGCACCGCGATCGAGCTGCGCGGCGAGAGCTTCCTCTGGGCATGGGACCTGTCGCAGCCCGACACGCTGTTCATCATCCCCGGGCTCGGATTCTTCCCGTTCCTCGGCGTCGCCGGGGTCGGGTTGCCGATCAACTTGCTGCCGCTCCTGATGGGCTGCACGTCGCTCTACCTCGCGAGCCTGACGCCGCCGTCGCCGCAGATGGATCCGGCGCAGCAGAAGATGATGAAGTACATGCCCGTGTTCTTCACGCTGTTCCTCTACAACTACAGCTCGGGCCTCACGCTTTACTGGACGGTGCAGAACCTGATAACGGTCCTGCAGACCAAGCTCACCAAGATGAACGCCGACAAGCAGGAGCCCGCCGCCCCCGCCGGCCCGGCGAGCCTGCTGAAACGCAAGCAGTGAGCCCGGACCGCGCGCCGCACCGATCCGCATCCCTTCAACCTGTATGGACCCCAAGGCCACCCTCGAACAACTGCTGAGCCATCTCGGCTTCACCGTCACCGTCGCCGCCCGCGATGTGGAGGACCAGATCCTGCTCGATATCCAGACCGAGGACCCGGGCCGGCTCATCGGCCGTGCCGGCCAGACCTTGGGCGACCTCCAGTTCGTCGTGAACCGGCTCGTCTTCAAGGGCGACACCAAGGTCCCCCGCATCATCCTCGACGTCGGCGGCTACCGCCAGCAGGCGCGCGAGCAGCTCGTCAAGCATGCCCAGGAAGCGGCCGAGAAGGTGCGCCGTTGGGGCGATGTCGTGGAGCTCGAGCCCATGAACGCGTTCGACCGCCGCATCGTCCACCAGGCCCTCAAGGACGACCCGGACATCGAGACCCACAGCGTCGAGGTGGACGGCAGCGAGAAGAAGGTCATCCTCATCCGTCCGAAGCGGTCCTGACCCGGCCGGTCCGGATCCCGACAGGCCGCGCGCGAGCGCGGCTTTTCCGTGTCCGGCCCCGGCGCGCGCGGCGCGCCCTTCACTTGCCCGGGACCATCGCCGGCCAGAGATAGGCCTGGGCCATCACCAGGAAGCCCACCAGCACCGCCAACGCGACGCTGTGCCAGAAGACGGCGCGGAGCACCGTTCCCGCGTCGGGGCTGTCCTTGTGGCCGCCGGTCGCGACGCTCGCCACGACGATGCTCTGCGCGTCGATCATCTTGCCCATGACGCCGCCGGAGCTGTTCGACGCCGCCATCAGCACCGGCGACAGCCCGAGCTGTCCCGCGCTGACCTTCTGCAGGTTGCCGAACAGGACGTTCGACGCCGTGTCGCTGCCGGTGAGCGCGACGCCCAGCCATCCGATGATCGGCGAGAAGAACGGGAAGAGCCATCCCGTCCCGGCCATCGCGAGGCCCACCGTGGTGTCGGTGCCGCTGAACCGCGTGGTGAAGCCGAGCGCCAGCATCAGGGCGATGGTCGCCAACGAGACCCGCACCCGCCACACGGTGCGTCCGTAGACCGCGGCGATCTTGGCCGGCGACAGCCCGAGGCAGAGTCCCGCCGCCATGCCGGCCAACGCGAGGGCGGTCCCGGCCGCGGAAAGGAAGTTGAAGGCGAACACCGCCGGCTCGGCCTCCGGCGCGGGCACCACCGGCGGCATGCGCAGGACGGCCTTGTGCAGGTACGGCACGGGGAACGACGGCGACGCCCAGCCGTTCAGCGTGGACTTCACCGCGGGCAATCCCCAGGTGAACACGAACACCGAGAGAAAGATCCACGGCAGCCATGCCTTCCAAGGCGGTCCCGACGCCGTCGGCGCCGGACCGGATGCCTGGGCGGATGCGACCGTCGGCTGGCTCTCCGCGGGGCTCCAGAAGCGCATCAGCACGACGAGCGAACCCATCGCGGCGAGCGCGGAGACGATGTCCACCAGCCAAGGTCCGTGCAGGTTGCTGATGAGGAACTGGCTCAGCGCGAAGCTCGCGCCGGTGACCAGGCACGCCGGCCACACGCCTCGCATGCCGCGCCAACCCGACTGCGCGACCACCAGCCAGAACGGGACGATGAGCGAGAAGAGCGGCAGTTGGCGTCCGACCATCGCGCTCAGCTGCTGGAGGTCGAGCTCGGTGATCTTGGCCAAGGTGATCAGCGGCGTCCCGAGCGATCCGAACGCCACCGGCGCCGTGTTGCCGATGAGCGCCAGCTTGGCCGCTTCCAGGGGCCGGAACCCGAGCCCGATGAGCAGCGCCCCGCTGATCGCCACCGGCGCGCCGAACCCGGCCGCGCCCTCGATGAACGCGCCGAAGCTGAAGGCGATCAGCAGCGCCTGGATCCGCCGGTCGCCGGAGACGCCCGCGACCTGCCGTCGCAGGACATCGAACTGACCGGTCTCGACCGCGAGGTTGTAGATGAAGAGGGCGTTGACCAGGATCCACCCGATGGGGAACAAGCCGAAGACCATCCCGTATCCCGCCGCCGCGAGGACGAGCTTCGCCGGCATGTGGTAGACCGTGACGGCGACCGTCCCGGCGACGACCAACCCGGCCAGCGCGGCGAACTGCGCGCGGACGTGCCAGAAGGCCAGCAATCCGAGCAGGACGACCACGGGCAGCGCCGCCACCAGCGCGGACGCGCCGATGCTCCCGAGCGGGGAATAATCCTGGGACCAGGTCATGATGGATGCCGGCATCGTCGGGACACGCGACGGCATGCGGGTCCGGTCGGACGGCTATTGGATGCGCAGCGTCCAAGGCGACCTCCGGCGAGTCAAGCGACCGGCTCCGCCGGGGTGCGATCGGAAGTGGCCGGTTGGTCGCCTGGCGCGGCGCACGAGGTGACGCGCTCCGCGAACTCGCGGTATCGCACCGCTTCTTTCCGTTGCGGATCGTCCCGCCGTCACACGGGCGTTGCCGTCGGGCGTTCCGCGCTCCTACGCTCGCTCCTCTCGATGAATGCAGGTGTGATCCTCCCCGGAGCCACGTTGGGCGTGCTCGGCAGCGGCCAGCTCGGCCGCATGTTCACCATCGCGGCCCGCCGGCTCGGGTACCGCGTGGACATCTACTCGCCCGATAGCGACACGCCCGCCGGGCAGGTCGGCGACGTCGAGGTGGTCGCGCCGTACGAGGACCTCGACCGGGTCCGCGATTTCGCGCGCGCCGTGAGCGTGGTCACCTTCGAGTTCGAGAACGTCCCCAGCGCCACCAGCCGGGCCGCCGCGGAGGTCGTGCCGGTGCGGCCCGCGGGCGAGGTGCTCCACATCACCCAGCAGCGGTTGCGCGAGAAGACGTTCCTCGGGTCGCACGGTTTCCCGGTCACCCCGTTCCGTAGGATCACCACCTTGGGCGAGCTGGAGGCCGCCGCCCGCGACCTCGGTCTTCCCGCGGTGCTGAAGACGGCGAGCTTCGGCTACGATGGAAAAGGCCAGCAGAAGCTCCGGTCCGTCGCGGAGCTTCCGGCGGCGTTCGCCGCGTTGGCCGGCGCGGAGGGGATCTACGAGGCGTTCGTGGATTTCTCCAAAGAGGTCAGCGTCATCGCCGCGCGCACGCTCGACGGAGGGTTCGCCGCGTTCCCGGTCTTCGAGAACGCGCACGCCGACCACATCCTCGACGTCACCTTCGCCCCGGCGGCGATCCCCGAGGCGCTGTCCGCCGAGGCCGTCCGCCTGGCCCGTGGGATCCTCGAGGCGCTCGATGTGGTCGGGTTGCTTACGGTCGAGCTGTTCGTCACCCGCGACGGACGTCTGCTGGTCAACGAGCTGGCTCCGCGCACCCACAACTCCGGGCACCTCACCATCGACGCGTGCGTGACCTGCCAGTTCGAGCAGCAGCTGCGCGCGGTCTGCGGACTGCCGCTGGGCTCGACCGAGCTCCGCCGGCCGGCCGCGATGGCCAATCTGCTCGGCGACATCTGGATCTCGGCGGGCGGTGAACCCGATTGGGCGGCCGCGCTGTCGGATCCCTTGGTGAAGCTCCATCTCTACGGCAAGGCGTCGCCGCGCAAGGGACGCAAGATGGGCCATCTCACCGCGACCGGAGCCACGGTCGAAGAGGCCGTCGAGCGCGTGCGATCCGCCCGGGCCCGCTTGGTGCCGGCCTGAGCCGGACCGCTTCGGTCGCAACCGGTGTCCAAGGATCCGACCGGAGATGTCCGCCGAGCCCGGACGCGACCGGAGCCATCGCCGGCATTGACGTCCGCTCGGGCCGAGGTCGAACCTCCGCCCATGCATCCCCGTCTTCTCCTCGCCGGCCTGGCGTTCTCCGCTGCGTTGACCGCATCCGCCGCCGCTCCGCAGCTCTCGGGCGTCGGCGCGGCGATGGAGGCCGTGGTCGCGAAGAAGGAGGTCGCCGGCGCGGTGACGATGGTGGTCGACAAGGACAAGGTGCTGCATCTCGGCACCACCGGTCTCGCGGACATCGGCACCGGCCGGAAGATGGCGCCCGACACGATGTTCTGGATCGCCTCGATGACCAAACCGGTCACCGCCACCGCCATCCTCATGCTCCAGGACGAGGGCAGGCTCCGGGTCTCCGATCCGGTCGCCAAGTACCTGCCGAAGTTCGCCGACCTGAGGACGCCTTCCGGCAAGCCCGCCGACCTC
>CANGMH010000020.1 GCA_947454005.1 Verrucomicrobiota bacterium | reverse complement strand
GCCGCCCGCTTCCGTAGGTTGGCCCGTGACTACGAACGCCTCGCCACAACCTTGGCCGCCTACCACTGGCTCGCTTTCGCCCTCCTAATGCTCCAATCCCTATTCGCCAAAAGTGCATGACAGGCTCTAGGCTCCGCGCGCTCTTGAAACCGATCCTCTTCCATCTCGGCACCTTCCCCATCCACACCTTCGGGTTGCTGGTCGCGCTGGGGTTCGTCTTCGGTCTGTGGACCGCGTCGCGCAACGCCCGCCGCGCCGGATTGGATCCGGAGCTGCCCTACGATCTGGCGCCGTGGCTCATCGGCGGCGGGCTGATCGGGGCGCGGATGCTCTATGTCGCCAGCTATTGGCAGAAGGACTTCGCCGGGCAGCCGCTCTCCGAGGTCTTCGCCATCTGGAAGGGCGGGCTCGTCTTCTACGGCGGGCTGATCGGTGCGACGTTGGCCGGGATCGTCGGGGTGAAGCGCCGCGGATTGCCGCTATGGAAGGTCGCCGATTGCCTCGCGCCGGGCATCGCCCTCGGCCACGTCTTCGGCCGCACCGGTTGTCTGCTCAACGGCTGCTGCTTCGGGCGGGCGTCGTCGTTGCCTTGGGCGGTACGTTATCCGGAAGGTCACAGCACCTTCCCGGCGCTGGTCCATCCCGCGCAGGTGTATGAATCGCTGCTGAACCTGGCCTTCTTCGGGGCGCTGACCTGGCTGCACCGCCGGCGGAAGTTCGACGGCCAGGTGTTCGCCTCGTATCTCGTCGGCTACGCGTTCATCCGTTCCTTCGCGGAGCTGTTCCGTGGCGACTACGACGTGGTCTCCAAGCCTTCGTCCGGTGTCTTCACCCCGGGGCAGACGACCAGCCTGCTCATCCTCGCGACCGGCTTGGCGCTGCTCTTCGTGCTCCGGGGAGCGGACCGCCCGAGGATCGCCGGACCCGCGGCGCGCTGACCGCACGCCGCGGACCTTCTCGGTTCAGGGCTTGGCCGAGGCACCGAGCTTCTTCTTGCTCTTGGCCGCCTTCGCGCGCTCTTTGTCAGCCTTGATCCGGCTGGCGTCCTCCTGCTCTTGGAAGGTGCGTTCCAGTTCTTGGATGTTGCCGGACTGCTCGCGCTGGGAGCGGGTGTAGTCGGCGACGTCCTGCGGTTTCGCGAGGATGGTCGGACGCACCAGGATCATGAGTTCCTGCTTGGAGCTGCTGCTGTTCTTGCTCTTGAACAGGTTCCCGAGCACCGGGATGTCCTTCAGCAGCGGGATGCCGGAATCGCTCTTGGTCTTGTTGTTGTCGAGGTAACCGCCCAAGAGGATCACGTCGCCGGTGCGGACGGTGACGGTGGAGCTCGCGGACTTGTTGGACGTCTGCGGCGGGATGCCGCTCGCGGCGTTGAAGGAACCGTCGATGGCGTCGATCTGCTGCTCGATCTCCATCACCACCAGGTTGTCGGGCGTGATGTAGGGCATCACGCTGAGGCTGATGCCGACCGGGAGCTGGGAATACTGGAAGCTCTCCTGGCCGCCGTACGAGTAGCCGCCTTGGCGGTACGGCACGCTGCTGCCGATGAAGAAATCCGCAGAGACCGCGTGCGACGTGATGATGCGGGGGCGTTGGATGATGTCCACGCGGCTGTCGCCCGCGACCGCGTTGAGGGCGACGTCCCAGCGGTTCCCGAGCAGGGCGTAGTAGCCCAGGCCGCCGGCGGCGGGATAGGTGGCGTTGATGCCGCCGTTGGTCGCTGCCGAGGTGAGCGCGCCGGTGAGGAAGCCGATGCCCGAACCGAGCGGGTTCTTGTCGTTGTTGGCCGTGCCGCCGATGACGCTGTTGCCGGCCGCGTGCGGGCGTTCGCCGGCGGTGAGGCTGTAGTTCCAGTTGTTCCCGACCGCGACGTTCATGACGATGCCCTCGATCAACACCTGGGGCAGGAGCGTGTCCACTTTCTCCAGAACCTTCTTGATCATGGCCATGTCCTTCTTGCTGGCATAGACGATCAGCGCGTTGCCCCGGGAATCCGGGGTGATCTGCGCGTCGGTGACCAGCGGCTCGATCTGGGCCGAACCAGGGCCGCCTTGGCCGCGGTTCACGGCGTTGTACCGACCTTGGAGCCCGCCGGTCTGGCCGGTGCGGTTGACCCCGGGCGTGGTGGCCGCGCCGGGCGTCACCGGCCGGGTGCCGACGGCCTGTTGCGGCGTGAACTCGCCCGCCGAGTAGGTCCCGTAGCCGCCTGTGCCGCCGTACCCGCCCGTCGAGCCGCCATAGCCGCCCCGGACACCTCCGTAGCCTCCGATGCCGCTGCTTCCAAGGCCGCCGCGGCCTCCCCGTGAACCACCCAGGCCGCCCCGCGAGGCACGTCCGGTCGTCATGCCCGGCCCTCCCGGGACTCCCGAGGCGCCCAGACCACCCGCTCCGCCGCCTCCGCCGCCGATGACGCTGCTCATGGTGGCGTAGATGTCCTCGACCCGGCCGTACTTGATGGGGATGACCTCGAGCTCGTAGTCCTGCGGGGTCTCGACGTCGATCTTGGCCAGGATCTCCAGCATCCGCTTCACGTTGATCGCGTAGTCCCGGATCACGAGGGTCTTGGTGCTGGGAAGGCCGATGATGCCGTTCTGGTTCTTGGCGAATTGCCGCACCGTCTCGGCCGCCTCCTCGACCGTCACATGCTTGAGCTGGACGACATGGGTGACGAACTGGCTGGCTTCCGCGTAGTCGGTGGAGTTGGTCGAGCGGCTGAACGCTCCGCCTTCTTGCATCGCCTGCGCGGTGGGCACGGCGAGCACGGCCTTCTCACCGGTCGGGATCATCGTCACGCCGTTGAGCGCGAGGATGGTGTCGAACATCTGCAACCGCTCGTCGTGGTTGAGCGGGGTCATCGCCTTGAAATCGATGGTCGCCTGGGGAAGCCCTTGTCCGCGCAGCACCGAGCGCCGGGCCTCGGTCGCGTATTGGTCGAGGAACTGGTCGAGCGGCATCTTCTTGAAATCGATGACATCGTTCGCGTCGTCGCTCCCGGCCGGGTCGGAACCGGATGCAGCGGTGTCGACGGATGCAGATGACGCCGATCCAGCGGATGCGCCCGCGGCGGCAGCGGGAGCGCCACCGGGCACCGTCGGGGCAGGGGGCGCCGGACGTGTCCGCACGACGGTCGGCGTGGCTGCTGTTCCGGTCGGCGCGTTCGCGGTGGGAAGTTGGGGGAAAGCGGGTGCCGCGGAAACGTTGGTGGCGGCGGCCGTCACGTCGGTCGCGGGGCGGCGCGGAAAAGCACCGGGGATGGCCGGCAGGCGCGCGGCCGGGGCGGAGACCGGCTTGGCGGGTTCGGCGATCGGTGTCGCGGCCGTGGCGGTGGCCGCCGCGGGTTCGGCGGGCGGCAGCGCCCGGGACACCGCTTGCTGCTTGGCGGGGACGGGCGCGGGATCGTTCTGGCGGGCGGCCAGCGGCGAGGCGACGACGAGCGCGGCCAAGAATCCTGCGGAGGTGCGGGCGAGGAGCGTTTTCACGGGAAGCTATTTCTTGGCGGGTTTGGCCGCGGACGTTTTGTTCGTGGCGGCCACGGGGGCCGGCCCCTTCGGTTGGACGACCGCGGGGGTGGAAGGTCGGGACGGCGGTGCGACCGCCTTGGGTTTTTTCTGGAAGCTGGCCACCATGGTCAGCGTGCTCTGCAGCTTGGTCTGGGTCGGGTCGAGCCGCAGACGCGAGAGGTCCCGCACGCGGATCATCGAATCGCCCGTCCCGAGCGCATGGAGGAAGGCGACCAGCTCGGCCTCGCCGGCGACGACCGAGACGGTCATGGCGACCTCGTCGAAGAAGACGTTGGTCTGCCCGGCCGTGCGGCTCGGGGTGAGGCTGGTCACCGTGACGCCATGGGTCGCGGCCTGGGTGTAGATGGTCGATTGCACCCGGTTGGCCTGCTCTTCCGCGAGCACGCCGCCGGCACCGGCCTTCTCGACCTCCTTGAGCTGCCGCTCGTAGGTGGGCTTCTTGCCGATCTCCGCGAGGAAGGTCGTCCTGCGGGACTCGGCCTTGGAGATCTCGTTGCCGACCTTCGACCACTCGCCGAAGTACGGCCAGATGAGCCAGTAGTTGAGCACGAGGGCCACCACCACGAGCCCGCCCAGCACCATTCGGCGCTCCTGCGGCTGCAGGTTCAATTTGTCGAGCCAGGCGGTCATGGCGTTTCGGTGCGTTTGAGCTCGGCCTTGAAGGTCCAGCGCGCCGATGGGACGCCGGGTTGGGTGGTGATCTGCGCGGCGTCGACCTTCGAGAAGAGCGGCCGGCCGTCGACCTCGACCTTCTTGAGGTCGGAATTGAACTTGGTCACGTCGGCCGTCTTGTCCGTGGCGACCGTGCCCTGCAGGTCCAAGGTGCGGCCGCGGGAGAAATCGAGCTGCCCGAGCGTGAGGCCTTCGGGGAGGTTCTCGATGGCGGCCCGCCAGGCATCGAGCGCGGCGTAGCGGAGGCTCATCTGGTCCTGGAGCACCGCGACCTGCGCCTTGAGCTGGAGCGTGTTGGTGTAGCCGACGGCCAGGCGGTTCGCGTCGTCGCGCACGCCGTCGAGCCGGTATTCCTGCACCTTCAGCGCGATCATGTAGCAGAACACGGCGAGCAGGTACGCCACGCCCAGCGCGCCGAGGCCCTTGATCCAAAGGCCGTCGATGAACTGGTCGCGACGGCGCTGCACCAGGTCCGCGGGGACCAGCGAGACCGTCGTCGGCCTGAGATGATGCTGCGCGCCGAGCTCGGCCAGCTCCGGGAGCGGCAGACGCGGCTGCGTGCGGACAGGACGGCCCGACCAAGCAGCCAACGCGCCCTCCAGATCGGCCGCTGCTTCGGGCGCAGCGACCAAGCGGACCTCGGGCAAGGAGGTCAACCATCCGGTGAGCTCTCCGGCCCACGCATGGTGCGTCAGGAGCTCGACCAGCAACGCGGCCCCCGCCGGCCCGGATGCGAGCCGCACGAGCCCGACCTCGCGCCAGGTCCCGGCGATGTTCCAACCGACCAGCGCGTTGTGCCCGCCTTCCGCGGGTTCGACGAAGATCCACAGGCCGTCGCCGTCCGGTTTCGCGGCGCGGAGCTCGCGCAGGAGCGGGAGCTCCAGGCGGTCGGCGACATATCCGGATTTCTCCAGTCCGCCCAAGACCTCCTCGACGGCGCCGCGGGACACGATCGCGACGATCGCGGTCTGCCCGGAGCCGTCGGCGTCGGGCACGGACTCGACGGTCCAGACCGCCTGCGCGGGCGGCATCGGCGAGAGCTTCTCGAGCTGGAACTCGACCATGCCCGGGATCTCTTCGGCGTTCGCGGCCGGCAGTTGCACGGCGCGGAGGAAGACATGTTCCGCCGGGAGCCAGGCGATGTTCAGCTTCGGCTGGACCAGCGAGCGCCACCCGCGGGCCACCGCTCCTTGCGGCAACGGTTTTCCCGGCGCGAGCGACAGATCACCCGCGGGCATCGGCTTGTCCTTGCTGATGCTGAACTGCCAGAGGCGACGGCCCTCGGCCGTGGTCGAGAGGACGTTGCAGCCCTGGTAGCGGGGTGACTTGGCCTTCATCGCGCGCCTCCTTTGTCTTCGACCAAGCTGCGGATGTGCTCCTCGGACTGCGTGACCCGCAACACCTCCTCCAACGTCGTGACGCCGGCGCGGACCTTGCGCCAGCCGTCCTCCCGGAGCGTGCGCATCCCCTGCTGCCGCGCCGCCATGGCGATGGTGGAGGCAGCCGCGCGGTTCATCACCAAGGGCCGGATGGCGTCGTTCACCAGCAAAAGCTCATGGATGCCGGTGCGGCCTTGGTACCCGAGCTGGCGGCATTCCTCGCATCCGATCCCCTTGAGGAAGGTCGTCGTGGCGATCTCGTGTTCCGGGAAACCGCACTTGATCAGGTAATCGCGGTCGACCTTCTGCGGCACCTTGCAATGCGGGCAGATGGTGCGGACGAGACGCTGGGCCATCACCGCCTCCAGCGACGACGCGACCAAGAAGGGCTCGATGCCCATGTCGATCAGACGGGTGAAGGCGCTGGGGGCGTCGTTCGTGTGCAGCGTGCTGAAGACGAGGTGGCCCGTGAGCGCCGCGCGGATGGCGATCTCCGCGGTCTCGAGATCGC
Source organism: Verrucomicrobiota bacterium (assembly GCA_947454005.1). Lineage (GTDB taxonomy): Bacteria > Verrucomicrobiota > Verrucomicrobiia > Limisphaerales > UBA9464 > CAIVQB01. The sequence goes on along the minus strand of CANGMH010000020.1, from coordinate 17,732 downwards.
GCACCTCGCCGACCATGATCACGTTGGGGTCCTGCCGGAGGATATGCCGGAGGCCCATCGCGAAGGTGAGCCCGATATCGGAGCGGACCGGGATCTGGTTGATGCCCTTCAGCTCGTACTCGACCGGCTCCTCGATGGTGATGATGCGCTTGGTGACCGAGTTGATGGTCGAGAGGAACCCGTAGAGGGTCGTCGACTTGCCTGATCCGGTCGGCCCGGTGACCAAGAAGATCCCGTGCGGCTTGACGATGATGTCGCGGATCGCGTCCTCCTCGTCCTTCGCGAACCCGAGCTTCTCCAGCCCGAAGAAGATCTTGCCGCGGGTGAGCAGACGCAGGGATACGGATTCGCCCCAGACCGTCGGCACCGTGGAGACGCGGATGTCGATCTCCTCGCCCTTGATCCGGACGTTGATGCGGCCGTCCTGCGGGAGACGTTTCTCCGCGATGTTCATCCCGCTCATCACCTTGATGCGCGAGATGAGCGCGGACTGGTAGCGCTTGATCTGCGGCGGCAACGGCGTCTGGTGCAGGATGCCGTCGATGCGGTAGCGGATGCGCAGCTCGTCCTCGGACGGCTCGAAATGGATGTCGGTCGCCCGGTCCTTGAAGGCTTCCCAGATGACCTGGTTGACGAACTTGATGACGCTCGCGTCCTGGTCGTCGCCGGTGATCTCGCGGTCGTTCGCGATCTCCAGGTCGAGCGGTTCGTCCTCCGACATCTCGTCGAGCGTCTCGGCGCCGACGCCGTAGTACTTCTTCAGCGCCTTCTCGATCTCGCCGCGGGTCGCCAGCGCGAACTGCACCGGACCGCGCGCATCGAACTGCACCGCCGCCTGCATCGCCGGGTCGAACGGGTTGTGGGTCGCGATCTGCAGCGGTCCGCCCGCCTGCTCGTCCTGCGCCTGGGTCGGGATGACGGAGAACTGGAAGGCGGTCTTGGTCGAGACCTTCTTCCGCACCTCGGGGGGGATGGTGAGCTTGGGCAGCTCGACGAACGGCCATCCGAGCGCGGCCGCGAGCTTCTGGAGGAACTGCTCGTCGGTCAGGCCGGCCTCGCGGGCGAAGAACGCCAACTGGGTCTCGGCGGTGCCGGCCTCCTCGACCTTGCGCCACGCGGCGCTCCGGTCGCGGAATTCCGCCGGGTTGGCGAGCCCGGCGCGTTCAAGGATCGATTGGAGCGGCAAGTAAGCCATGCAAGTCGCGGACGACGGGCGGTTTAACGGTCCCGACCGGGAAAAGTTGCGCGCGGAGTTAAGGGGCCGGGCCCCGCGAAGGCAACTCCGATGGAGGCCGGAGATGCCGATACCAAAAGAAAGACCCCGTCCGATGATGGACGGGGTCTTGACGAAGACGTTGGGCGATCAGCCGACGACATCGATGCCCATGTTGCGGGCGGTGCCGGCGACGGTGCGGACGGCCGCTTCCTCGCTGTTGCAGTTCATGTCGGAGCCCTTGATCTTGACGATCTCCAGGATCTGCTTGCGGGTCACCTTGCCGACCTTCTCCTTGTTGGGGGTCTTGGAGCCGGACGCGACCCCGGCGGCCTTCTTGAGGAGCACGGAAGCGGGGGGCGACTTGTAGACGCAGGAGAAGGACTTGTCCTGGTACACCGTGATGACCACGGGGATGACCAGGCCGGCCTTGTCCTTGGTGGCGGCGTTGAATTCTTTGCAGAACGCCATGATGTTGATGCCCTGCGAACCGAGCGCGGGGCCGACGGGCGGCGCAGGATTGGCCTGACCGGCCGAGATCTGCAATTTGACGGTACCTGTGACTTTCTTTGCCATGTTACGTGTCCAATAGGTTGCGGAGGGGCGCGTCGTCGCTGAGAGGCATCACGACTTCTCGACCTGCCAGTATTCAAGTTCGACGGGCGTCTTGCGTCCGAAGATATCCACGGTGACCTTGAGCTTGCCCTTTTCGGGCTCGATCTCTTCGATCGCGCCGCTGAAGTTGAGGAACGGGCCGTCGTTGATCTTGACGGTCTCGCCGACCTCGAAATTGACCTTCGGTTTCTCGGTGTCCTCGCTGTCGGTGACCTGCTCCTTGATGACCGCGATCTCCTCGGCGGTCACCTCCATCGGGCGTTCCCCGCCGACGAAACCGATCACGCCTTGGATGTCCTTGATGAAGTACCAAGGCCGCTCCATCGGACGCTTGTTGTCGTCCAGGAGAGCCATCTCCACGTAGACGTAGCCAGGGTGGAGCTTGCGGTTGGTCACGGTCTTCTTTCCGTTCCGGACCTCGACCACCTTCTCCATCGGAAGGAGAACTTCCTTGATGTAAGGCTCCATCTCGTCGGTCTTCAGGCGCTTGACGACGCTGTCACGCACCTTCTGCTCCTGACCGGCGAGCACATGGAGGACGAACCACTGGAATTTCATGGCAGTGACGCTCAGAGGAGCGAGCGTACGAACTTCAGGACGACGAAGTCCACCACGACCGTGAAGAGGCCGAGGCCGAAGATGACCACCGCGACCATCAGGGTCGATTGCCAGAGCTCATCCTTGGAAGGCCAGGAGCACTTCCGCAGCTCGTCGCGCGTCTCGCCGACATACGTGGAGAGCCGGACGAGGTAACCCTGTTTCCACAGGAATGCGAAGAGCCCGCCGATGACGGCGGCCCATACCAAGAGCTGGATGTAAAAATTTTGCACGATCGCGTTGGCGGAGGGGGAGGGATTCGAACCCCCGGTGGGCGTGAACCCACAGCGGTTTTCAAGACCGCCGCATTAGACCACTCTGCCACCCCTCCGCGGAGTCTGGCAGGGCGTGAGGGACTCGAACCCCCAACCAATGGTTTTGGAGACCACTACTCTACCAATTGAGCTAACGCCCTGTCATTAGACCTTTTCCTGCCGGGCTGGAAAAGAGAGAGCGGAGGCCGGTCGTCCCGGCCTCCGCGAAAGAACCGAAATCAAGAGAGCACTTCGCTCACACGACCGGCGCCGATGGTGCGGCCGCCTTCGCGGATGGCGAAACGGAGACCCTTCTCCATCGCGACCGGGGCCTGCAGCTCGACGTCCACCGCGACGTTGTCGCCCGGCATCACCATCTCGACGCCCGCCGGCAAGGTGACCGAACCGGTCACGTCCGAGGTGCGGAAATAGAACTGCGGACGATACTTCGTGAAGAACGGCGTGTGACGGCCGCCCTCGTCCTTGGTGAGGACGTAGACCTCGGCCTTGAACTTGGTGTGGGCCTTGATCGAGCCGGGCTTCGCCAGCACCATGCCGCGCTCGACGTCGTCCTTGGTCGTGCCGCGGAGCAGCACGCCGACGTTGTCACCCGAGGTGGCGCTATCGAGCAGCTTGCGGAACATCTCGATGTCCGTCGCCGTGGTCTTGCGGGTGTCCTTGAGGCCGACGATCTCGACTTCGGACATCTTGAGCAGGGTGCCGCGCTCCACACGACCGGTCACGACGGTGCCGCGACCTTCGATGGTGAACACGTCCTCGATGCACATGAGGAACGGCTTGTCGTTCTCGCGGACGGGCTCCGGGACGAAGGTGTCCAAGGCCTCGAGCAGGTCGGCGATCGCCTTCTCGCCTTCCGGCGTGCCGGCTTGGGCCGCCGTCGCGGAACCGCGGACGATCGGGGTGGTGTCGCCGGGGAAGCCGTATTTGTTGAGCAGGTCGCGGATCTCCATCTCGATCAGCTCGAGAAGGTCCGCGTCGGCGAGGTCGACCTTGTTCAGGAACACGACGATGCTCGGGACGCCGACCTGGCGGGCGAGCAGGATGTGCTCACGGGTCTGGGGCATCGGGCCGTCCGCCGCGCTGACCACCAGGATCGCGCCGTCCATCTGGGCGGCACCGGTGATCATGTTCTTGACGTAGTCGGCGTGCCCGGGGCAGTCGACGTGGGCGTAATGGCGCTTCGGGCTCTCGTACTCGACGTGCGAGACCGCGATGGTGACCGTCTTGGTGTCGTCACGAACGGTGCCGCCCTTGGTGATGTCCGCGTAGGAGATCGCCGGAGCCAGACCTTTGCGGTGCTGCACCGCGACGAGGGCGGCGGTCAAGGTGGACTTGCCGTGGTCAACGTGGCCAATGGTGCCCACGTTGAGGTGCGGCTTCGTGCGTTGGAAATTCTCTTTAGCCATGTGACTGACGTGTTACTTAGTTTCAGTTTTGTTGTCGCGCTGCATACCGAACCATTGGAGCCCAAGACCGGGCTTGAACCGGTGACCTCGTCCTTACCAAGGACGTGCTCTGCCAACTGAGCTACTTGGGCTTGCCTAGGTGCGATCTGTCGCCTCTCGGCGACAAAAAAAACAGTTTCCCAGCCTCTTACGGGACGAGGAAACCGAAGTTCGGACGCCTGCAACTCGCAATTGAGGCGCGAATTGATAGGAGGGGGTCCCGGAGGTGTCAACGGTTTTTGGGAAGTCTTGTGAGATTTGCTGGAGACGCCGATCGGGATGTCCGCACCGAGGACCTCGGCCGTTTCCCGGCCTGCCAGGCCGGGGCGGGGAAATCGAAGCGCCGTGATCCACAACCGGCTCGCGCCCGGCGACCCGGGATTCCATCCTTTCGGCCCCATGTCTCACGCAGCCGCCACGCGTCGCTCGTTGTCAAGTGTCGCGATGCCCCTCCTCCAAGCCGTTTCAGCGGACGGCTCTCCTCCCGCCATCTCCCGTTCGGTCCCGGTCGCCAGGGCAGGGACAAGACCGATGCTGCGGCGTGCGAGATGTTCCGGCATGCCCGGGCCCGCATCCGCATGGGCCCATTGGGTGGCGGCGGTGTTCGCGACGGTCGCCATGGGGGCGACGGTTCCGCCCCAACCGGAACTGAAAGCCGGCAACGCGGTCGATGTCCGGGCGCGCACTCCGGCGGAACAACGTGCGGCGTTCACCGTCCCGGACGGGTTCGAGATCGATCTGGTCGCGAACGAGGAGACCGGTCTGCCGAAGCCGTCCATGGTCGCCTTCGACGATGCGGGGCGCCTCTGGTCCGCCACGGCGACCGCGTACCCGTGCGACAACGATCCGGCGATCTGGACGCGTCCCGGGAACGACCGCGTCGTCGTCATCGATGATCCTTGCTCTCCCGGGCCGCACCGGGTGCGCACCTTCGCGGACGGCATGGTGATGCCGCTGTCCGTGTTGCCGTCCAAGAACGGCGCCTACGTCGCCCAAGGACCCGACATCGTGTTCCTCGCGGACACCGATGGCGACGGAAAGGCGGATTCCCGCAAGGTCCTGCTCCATGGCTTCGGCGTGCAGGACACGCACACGCTCCCCCATCAACTTTTCCAGATGCCTGGTGGACGTATCGTCTATTCGCAGGGCGTGCTGAACACCGGCAAGGTCACCGACGCGGCCGGCAGGAGCATCGACATCGATCGCACGGTGGTCGCGACCTTCCGGCCCGACGGCACCGGGCACGAGATCGTCGGCGTCGGGCTCAACAACATCTGGTCCTGGGCCTTGTCGCGCCAAGGCCGTGTGTTCGTCCATGAGGCGAACGATTTCGGCTACAGCGTCGTCCCGTTCGAAGAAGATTCGACCTACCCCAGCTTCATCCAGACGAAGCTGCACCCGGCGACGCCGATGCATCCGCCGACCGCCCAAGGGCTCGACCTCGGCGGGACCGGCTTCAGCGGCCTCGCGCTCTGCGACGACCGCTCCGGCTCCTATCCCGCGCCTTGGCACGGCCTGGTCTACGTGGCGAACCCGATCCTCGGCAAGATCCACGCCGTCGCGACCAGCCGCGGCCCGGACGGTGTGTCTTCCTTCAGGAAGGCCGGCGACCTGGTGTCCTGCGCCGACCCGATGTTCCGCCCGGTCGCCATCACCTTCGGGCCGGACGGCTGCCTCTACATCACCGATTGGTACAACCGCATCATCTCGCACAACGAGGTCGCCCGCGACCATCCCGGTCGCGACAAGACCCGTGGCCGCATCTGGCGCGTCCGCCACCGCGGCCAGACGGCCCGCGCGATCCCTGATCTCACCCGTGTGCCCGAGGCCGGGCTCGTCCGCCACCTTGCCGCGGACAACACGTGGGAGATGCGCGCCGCGTGGCACCAGATCGCCGCCCGCGCCGCCCGGTCCACCGCGCCCGCCCTCGCGACGATGGTCCGCGACGCCGCGACGCCGTCCGATACGCGCATCCACGCGCTGTGGTCGTTGGAGGACATCGGCGCCTTCGAGGCCGGTCTCTGGAAGGAGATGTTGGCCAGCGGCGACCCCGACCTGCGCCGGGAAGCCGTCCGCGCGCTGTCGTCGCTGAAGATCGGCACCGGCATCGCGGCGCCGCTCTTGCGTCCGCTCGTCGCGGAGACCGATTGGTCCGTCCGCTACGCCGTCCTCCGGTACTTCCGCCGCGCCGGTGCCGCCGCGACCGATCTGGAACCGTTCCGTCCATGGAGCGCCGGCCCGGCCGATGCGCGGAAGGTCGACGGTTGGAACGGGCCGTTCCTCGCGCTCGGCGGCGCGTACGAACGCGCCTTCCAGGACTTCCTCGCCCAGCTCGTCATCGACAAGCCTGCGGCTGCCCGGCCGACCGATCCGCGATGGGACCAGGTCATCGCCACGCAACCGGCGCGCTCGCCGGAGAAGGCTGCCGCGTTGGCTCGCCGGATCGCGTCCGTCCAAGCAGCTGTGATCGCCGGAGCTTCCAAGCCTACCGACCTCGGTCAGAGCCTCGTCCGGACGCTCTGCCTCGCATGCCATCGCATCGGCGACAAAGGAGTCGCCCTCGCCCCGCCGCTCGACGGCGCCGCCAGCCGCGACACCGAAGCGCTCATCACGGCGATCCTCGATCCCGACGCCGCGATCGAGAACGTCTTCCGCGCCTACCGCGTGGAGCTGACCAACGGCACCAAGGCGGAAGGCTTCCGCAAGGGCCTGGACGAGAGCCACGTCACGCTCATGTCGATGGGAGGCGGCACGCGTAGCATCCCGATCGGCGAGATCAAGGCCGCCGGCTACGTCGAAGGCCGGTCCGTCATGCCCCCGCTCGCGGTCGGGCTCCAGGACTCGCAGGTCGCCGACATCGTCCGCTACCTGAAGACCCTGAAGTAGGGCGCTCCATCGCCCCGGCGCCCCGCCAACTCTCCCTTGCCCGCGGATGCCCGTACCGTTCTTCTCCGCGCATCCGACCATGAAGTACTCCTACGAGCAGCTCGCCAAGATGATCGACCACTCGCTCCTGCATCCGACGATGACGGACCAGGAGCTCGACGACGGTTGCCGGCTCGCCGCCAAATACGGTGTCGCGTCCGTCTGCATCAAACCTTACGCCGTGAGACGCGCGGCCGAGCTGCTCCGCGGCACCGGCGTGCTCGTCGGCGCCGTCATCGGGTTCCCGCACGGCAACAGCGCGACCGAGTCGAAGCGCCACGAGACCGCGCTCGCTTGCGAGGACGGCGCGGCCGAGATCGACATGGTCATCAACCTCGGCAAGGCGCTCAGCGGCGACTGGGACTATGTCGAAAGCGACGTGAAGGCCGTCTGCGACGAGGCCGCGAAGCATGGCGCGCAGGTGAAGGTCATCTTCGAGAACGACTACCTGACGAAGGGCGGCGCGGGCCTGGGCAGCGACGAGTTCAAGATCAAGCTCTGCCAGATCTGCGAGCGCGCGGGCGCGGCGTGGGTGAAGACCAGCAGCGGCTACGGCTTCGTGAAACAGCCCGACGGCAGCTACAACTACAAGGGCGCCACCGAGCACGACCTCGCGCTGATGCGGGCCAACGTGTCGGCGAAGGTGCAGGTCAAGGCCGCCGGCGGCGTGCGCGACCTCGACGGGCTGATCAAGGTCCGCGACCTCGGAGGATCCCGCTGCGGTGCGACCGCGACCGCGGCGATGATGGACGAATACCGCCGCCGTGAAGCCGCGGAGCAAGCAGGCGCGGCAGTGGAGACCAAGTCCGCGGCCATCGGCTCAGGAGGGTATTGATGCGACCCGATCCGATGAGCCGACGAGGGGACGATGATCAGCGCCCGGTCATCGGGGGCCGATGGTCGAGCTCGTTGCTCGTCGTGTTGCTGGCGCTGATCTGCGTTCCACTGCTCGCGGTCCACCAACCACAAGCCGCGGATTCCGACTGGGGCACCTATCTCGGCGACAAGGCCAGCAGCCATTTCTCCGCGCTCCGGCAGATCACACCGCGGAACGTCGCCAAGCTGGAGGTCGCGTGGACCTACAGGGCCGGCGGCGCGGACACCAACAACCGGACCCAGATCCAGTGCAATCCGTTGGTCATCGACGGTGTGCTCTACGGCACCTCGCCGGACCTCCAGGTCTTCGCGCTCGATGCGGCTGCCGGGCGTGAGCTGTGGCGGTTCGATCCCGCGACCGTGAAAGGGTCGGGCAAGAGCGGCGTGAACCGGGGGCTGGTCCATTGGGCCGACGGCGCGGACCACCGGATCTTCTACGGCAACGACCACTTCCTCCATTGCCTCGACGCGCGGACCGGACGCCGCGTGGCCTCGTTCGGTGAGGGCGGTTCGATCGACCTCAAGCGCGACCTCGGCCGGGATGTGGGCGCGCTCGCGCTGCAATCCACGACCCCGGGCGTCCTCTACGGCGACCGGCTCATCATGGGCATGCGGTTGGGCGAAGGGCCCGCGCCGGCGGCGCCCGGGCACATCCGTGCCTACGACGTTCGCACCGGCAAGCTGGTCTGGCGCTTCAACACCATCCCGCAGCCCGGCGAGCCCGGACACGAGACCTGGCCGCCCAACGCGCACACCTACATCGGCGGCGTGAACGTCTGGACGGGCTTCGCGTTGGATGAGAAACGCGGCCTCGTCTTCTGCCCGACCGGCTCGGCGGCGTTCGATTTCTGGGGCGGCAACCGCATCGGCCGAGGTCTCTACGCCAACTGCCTGGTCGCGCTCGACGCCAGGACCGGTCGGCGCGTCTGGCACCAGCAGCTGGTCCGTCATGACCTCTGGGACCGCGACCTGCCCGCGCCGCCGAATCTCCTGACCCTCACGCGCGGCGGGAAGAAGGTGGACGCCGTCGCGCAGGTCACGAAATCCGGGCACGTCTTCGTGTTCGACCGCGAGACCGGCGAACCGGTCTTCCCGCTGCGCGAGGTGGCGGCGCCGATGTCGGATCTCCATGGCGAATCGGCCTGGCCGACCCAGCCGCTTCCCACCAAGCCCGCGCCGTTCACCCGACAGCTCTTCACCGCCGACGAGATCACCGACATCTCGCCCGCGTCGCATCGCCAGGTGCTCGACCGCTTCGTGCGGTTGCGGCCGCACGCGCAGTTCCTGCCGCCGAGCCGCGAGGGCACGATCATCTTCCCGGGTTTCGACGGCGGCGCGGAATGGGGCGGCGCGGCGGCCGATCCGGACGGCGTGCTCTACGTCAACGCCAACGAGATGCCGTGGGTGCTCAACATGGTGGAGACCAAGCGCGCCGACGGCGGCCCGCTGTCGAGCGGCGAAGCGATCTTCACCCAGATCTGCGCCGCTTGCCACGGCATCGACCGCAGCGGCAACAAGGCGCAGAACGTCCCGTCCCTCGTCGGGGTCGGGCAGCGGCTGAAGAAGGCCGACGTGCTGGCCCTGCTGAAGACCGGCAAAGGCGTGATGCCTTCGTTCGATTTCCTCAGCGGACCGCAGCGCGAGGCGGTCGTCGACCATCTGCTCGGGGGTGCTCCGGCCGCGACGTCGGCATCGGCGAACGACCCGCGGGGCAAGGAAGAGCTCGGCGGCGCGGATGCCTTGGGCGGCATCCCGTACACGATGACCGGCTACCACCGCTGGCTCGACACCAACGGATACCCGGCGATCAAGCCGCCGTGGGGCACGCTCAACGCGATCGACCTGAACACCGGTGAATACCGTTGGCGCGTCACCCTTGGCGAGTGGCCCGAGCTCACGGCCAAAGGCATCCCGCCGACCGGCACCGAGAACTACGGCGGCCCGGTGGTGACCGCCGGCGGGCTCGTCTTCATCGCCGCCAGCCGCGACGAGCATCTCCGCGCCTTCGACCGCAAGAGCGGCAAGGAGCTGTGGAAGGCCAAGCTCCCGGCGGCCGGCTACGCCACGCCGGCGACGTACTCGGTCGGAGGACGGCAATATGTCGTGATCGCCTGCGGCGGCGGCAAGATCGGCACCAAGAGCGGGGATGCTTATGTCGCGTTCCGGCTGCCGAGATGAACCTGCGCCGGTGCCCGCGAAGCGGACCCCCGGACCCGCGGGCGCGGCCGGCCCGTTCGCGCCGGATCCATCGCCTTCCGCGTTCACGCTGATCGAGCTGCTGGTCGTCGTCGCGATCATCGCCATCCTCGCCTCGCTGCTGTTGCCGGCGTTGGCCCGGGCGCAGGGATCGGCCCGGAGATCCGCCTGCGTCTCCAACGAACGGCAACTCGGTCTCGCGTGGCTGATGTATCTCGCCGACCACGCGGACCGTTTCCCCGACCGGCGCGACCTGAAGCGATCGCTACCCGGCGGCTACATGCCGTGGACGACCTGGCCGAAGAGCGATCCGCGCGCCGGCTGGGCCGCGGTGGTCCTCGGCAACGGGGTTCCCGAGGGCCGCGTCTGGACCTGCCCGGCGATCGCGTCGGGGCCGCTGGCGACGTCCCCGCAGGCGCATCAGACCGGCGGGACCGGCAGCGCCGCCGCGCCGGTGGTGAGCTACTGGATGTGGCGCTTCGACCGGCCCGACGATCCGGTGCCGCCCGATGTTTTCTGGGGCAAGACCGTCCCGGAAGCCGTCGACCAGCTGCGCGAGGCCGACAACCCGACCGCGGGCCGGCCGTCGGGCCCGACCGAGGTCGAGCTCGTGGTGGATCCGTATTTTCCCGGAACGATCGCGGCGGTGCCGGAGACGCTCCGCGGCTGGTCCGCGCATCTGGGCGGACGCAACCGGCTGATGCTCGACGGACACGTCGAGCACTTCAAAGACCGGCGCACGCGATAGGCGTCCGGTCGGGGCTCCGATCGGCGAGCACGGCGCAGCGTGGACCAAAGTCCGGAGGCCTCGGGACCGCGGTCCGGGACCTCGCGGACGACCGCAGGGGTCAATCCTCCTCGTCCTTGATGCCGGGGATGCGCTTGAGCGGGCAACCGGCGCGGAGCCAGCCGTTCACGAACGGGTCGAGCTCGCCGTCCATGACCGCCTGGACGTTGCTGGTCTGCACGCCGGTGCGGAGGTCCTTGACCATGCGGTACGGCTGGAAGACGTAGCTGCGGATCTGGTTGCCCCAGGACACGCTGCCCTTGTCTCCGTAGAAGCGCTCCATCTCGCCCTTCGCCTGGTCGAGCTTCAGCGCGTAGAGCTTGGAGACGAGCATGGCCATCGCGGTCATCTCGTTCTGCGCCTGGCTGCGCTGCGCCTGCGACGCCGCGACGAGGCCGGTCGGGAGATGGGTGAGGCGGACGGCGGTCTCGACCTTGTTCACGTTCTGCCCGCCTTTGCCGCCGGAGCGGAAGGTGTCGCGCAGGATCTCGCTCTTGGGGATCACGATGTCGGCCTCGGTGAGGTCGCTGATCTCGGCGATGCAATCGACGCTCGCGAAGCTGGTGTGGCGCCGCTTGTTCGAGTCGAAGGGCGAGATGCGGACGAGGCGGTGGACGCCGCGCTCGGCCTTGCAGAAGCCGTAGGCGTTGTCGCCCACCACGCGGTAGGTGATGCTCTTCACGCCGGCGGAATCGCCCGGCAGCAGGTCGGTGATCTCGGCTTCCCATCCGCGCGCCTCGAACCAGCGGGCGTACATGCGCGAGATCATCTCCGCCCAGTCCTGCGCCTCGGTGCCGCCGGCGCCGGCGTTGATGCTGAAGATGCAGTGCTTCCCGTCGTGCGGACCGGTCAGGAGGATCTCGAGCTCGAACTTGTCCACCGCCTTCGCCAGCGCGGCGAGGTCGGCGTCTGCCTCCTTCTGGACGGCGTCCTGTCCTGCGGGCGGCTCCGCTTCGCCGAGCTCGAGCAGGACCTTGGTGTCCTCGATGCGTTTCTCGAAACCGACCTGGGGATCGACCTTCTTCTTGAGGCCGTTGGCCTCGTCGATGGTCTTGCGGGCGGCCTCCTGGTTGTTCCAGAAGCTGTCGGTCGCCATCTGCGAATCGAGCTCGGCCAGGCGCCGCTGGGCGCTGGGCACATCGAGGAATTTCCGCAGCTGCGCGAGTTTCGCGGAGATCGCGTCGAGCTCGGCGCGGGTGGCTTCGAACATAAGGGGCGGACGTTAGGAAGCGGGCGGGGACGTGACGAGGGGGAAGTTGCGGCGGGAAGCGTGCGGGAGCGTCGGGGGATGCCGTTCAGCCGGTCCGCCGGGTCTCCATCTCCCGCAGCCGCTCGGTGAGCGCGGCGAACAAGGCCGGCCGGTCTTCGAGGTGCGCCGCCTCGCCGGCGGGCGTGACCAGGCCGAAGCCGTCGCCGTAGGCCGGGCCGTTGGCGACGCAGAGGTCGTTGTTCGATTCGGCGAACTGCCGCGCGACCCGCGCGAGGACGTCCGCTCGGTCGCCGTCGGCCTCGAACTTCCATCCCACGATCCATCCGGCCGGGAACAGTCCGCGGAGACGGGGGAGGATCTTCGGCGTCGGCACCAGCTCGACCAGCAGCGTGCCGTCGCGGGTCGAGAGTTTTCCGGCGGAGAGCGGCGACAGCGTGCCGTCGGACGACCGCTCCAGCGCGGCTCCACCGGTGAAATCGCTCACGGCCGCGGCGTGGAAGAAGGCGACCGGTTCCGGGCCGGCGTGGGCGGCGATGCGGTCACCGAGCGAGGCCGTGGTGGAGAACTCCTCGACCGTCACCGCGGCGAGCGATCCGCGCCAGACGGCGGATCCGCCCAAGAAGAGCCGGACCTCGTGCCCGGCGGCGGCAAGGTGGTTCGCCAGCTGTCCGCCGAGGCTGCCGGTGGAGAAGTTGGTGAGACGGCGGACGCGGTCGAGCGGTTCCCAGGTCGGGCCGGCGGTCACGAAACAGCGCATGGCGGGAGCTTGGGGACGGCCGCATGGGATGCGAGCCGGGAGACGGGGCGACGATGCGGCGGCACGCGAAAGGGCGAGGCCGAGGCCTCGCCCTTGTCGATGCGGACGGTAGATTACTTGGCGGCGGCCTTCGCGGGCTTGGCAGCCTTGGCGGCGGCGGCGGCGTTGGCGTCGTAGGCGGCTTCCTTGACGAAGGTGGCGCCCTTGCCGATGCGCTTGCGCAGGTAGGTGAGCTTGGCGCGGCGGACCTTGCCTTCGCGCTCGACCTCGACCTTGTCCACGCGGGGGGAGTGGATGGGGAAGATGCGCTCGACGCCCTCGCCGTAGCTGATGCGGCGGACGGTGAACGTCTCGTTCAGGCCGTGGCCGCGCATCCCGATGACGACGCCGGCGAACACCTGGAGGCGCTCTTTGTCGCCTTCGACGACCTTGGTGTGGACGCGCACGCTGTCGCCCACGTTGAACTTTGCCGGCTCCTTGCGGAATTGCTCGGACTCGATCTTGTCAAACAATGCACCTTTGTTCATGGCTCGTTCCTCAAATCTTTCTCGCGGGCTTCGCCCACTTCATTTTTTCCCACAGGTCGGGCCTGCGCTCGGCGGTGCGTTTCATCGCCTGCGCCCTCCGCCATCGCTCGATGGCGGAATGGTTCCCCGACTGCAAAATCTCCGGCACGCGCCAGCCCCTGAATTCGACCGGCCGCGTGTACTGCGGATACTCGAGCAGCCCGTGGCTGAACGATTCGTCCTGGCTGCTGGCATCGTCGCCCAGCGCGCCGGGCAACAGCCGGGCCACGGCGTCGATGACGACCATCGCGGGCAGGGCCCCGTTGGTCAGCACAAAATCGCCGATGCTCAGCTCGTCGTCCGCCAGGTGCTCCCGCACCCGCTCGTCGAACCCCTCGTAGCTGCCGCAGACCAGCAGCACGCTCTCCTCGGCGGCCAGCTCGCGGGCGACGTCCTGCGTGAACGTCCGCCCGGCCGGGGAGGTGAGGACCACCTTGGTCCTCGTCCCGCTCGCCGCCTTCAGGGCCTCGACTGCTTCAAAGATCGGTCCCGGCTTCAGCACCATCCCGGGGCCGCCGCCGTAGGGAGTGTCGTCCACCGTCCGGTGACGGTCGTGCGCCCAATCCCTCAGATTATGTATCCTCAGGTCGAGGATCCCGGCATCCCGGGCGCGCTTGACGATGCTCTCGTCAAGCGGCCCCGCGAACATCGCGGGGAACAGGGTCAGGACATCGATTCTCATCGGCGGTTCGCGCGGCCCTGTCAGCCCGCGCGGGCCTTTCCCGTCAATCTTCCACCAGGTCCAGCGTGCAGCGGACGCCTTTCTTCTGGGCGCCCACCTGCAGCAACGACCGCAACGCCTGGATGGTCGTGCCCCGCCGGCCGATCACCTTGCCGGCATCGCCCGGGGCGACGCTCAGCTCATAGACGGTGAGGCCGCCCTTCTCGACCGGCACGACCTGCACGGCATCGGGCTGGTCCACCAGCCCTTTCACGACGAACTCGACGAATGCCTGCATGGCCGCGGGACGTGGAAGGTTCAGGCCGGCTGCGTCGCCGCGGCCGCCTTGCTCGCCTTCTTGATCATGCTGGCCACGGTCTCGCTCGGCTGCGCGCCGACGCCGACCCAGTACTTCACTCGCTCGAGGTCGAGGGTGAAGTTGATGGCGTCCGCCTTGAGCGGCTGGTAGGTGCCGATCTCCTCGATGAACTTGCCATCGCGCGGGCTGCGGCGGTCGGCGACGACCACGCGGTAGACCGGAGTGTTCTTCGTGCCGACACGTTTCAAACGAATCTTGACCATAGGTGCTGTGCTTAGAGTGTCCGGTCGGGGACCGGCGTTCCGTCAAAGGAGCGGGGAAAATGACGGGTGGTAAGTCTCCGTGCAAGCCCTGTTTTCGGTTGCTTTGGGTCTCGCCACCTGTGGCGGACGCGTCGGCGACCGTGCCGCCGGGCATCTTGGGGCTTGCGCCGCCCGTGTCCACGGCCTAAAAGCCCGGCGTGGATTCCGTCGCCAACCTTCGGCTTATGACCGCCGCGCTGCTGATCAGCCGCGCGGCCGCCGGGGTCTGGTGAACGCCCACGATGCTTCCCGCCCCGCTGCCGCGACCCGGCCGTGGGGCTTTTTGTTTTCCACGACGCGGGCCGCGACCTGAGGGCCGACGCCACCACGAAACCACGCCGCCATGTTGAAGAACCCCGCATCGAAGTACCGCCCGTTCCAGCCGGTGAGCCTGCCCGACCGGCGCTGGCCCGACCGCGTCCTCACCGCCGCCCCGACCTGGTGCAGCGTGGATCTCCGCGACGGCAACCAAGCGCTCGCCGTGCCGATGAACGTCTCCCAGAAGCTCGAGCTCTTCGATGCGCTGGTGAAGTGCGGCTTCAAGGAGATCGAGGTCGGCTTCCCGTCCGCCTCCAACACCGAGTTCGCCTTCAACCGCCGCCTGATCGAGGAAGGTCGCATCCCCGACGACGTCACCATCCAGTGCCTCGTCCAGGCCCGCGAGGACCTCATCGAGAAGACCGTCCAATCGCTGGTCGGCGCCAAGAAGGTCATCATCCATCTCTACAACTCCACCTCGCCGGCGCAGCGCCGCGTGGTCTTCGGCAAGTCCAAGGAGGAGATCAAGGCCATCGCGGTGCAGGGCGCCCGTTGGATCCAGGACCGGTTGCCCCGCCTGGCCGGGACCGATGTGCGGCTCCAGTACTCGCCCGAGAGCTTCAGCATGACCGAGGTGGAGTACGCGAAGGAGATCGCCGAGGCGGTGATGGACGTCTGGCGCCCGACGCCGGAGCGCAAGATGATCCTCAACCTGCCCGACACCGTCGAGGTCGCGATGCCGAACGTCTACGCCGACCAGATCGAGTGGATCTGCCGGAACATCCGCGACCGCGGCTCGCTCATCGTCAGCCTGCACACCCACAACGACCGCGGCACCGGCATCGCCGCCACGGAGCTCGGGTTGCTCGCCGGCGCGGACCGCGTCGAGGGCACGCTCTTCGGCAACGGCGAACGCACCGGCAACCTCGACCTCGTCGCCGTGGCGCTGAACCTCTACATGCACGGCATCGAGACCGGCCTCGATTTCTCCGACCTCGGCAAGGTGGTGGATGTCTACGAGCGTTGCACCGGAATGACCGTGCCTCCGCGGCAACCCTACGCCGGCGAACTGGTCTTCACCGCGTTCAGCGGATCGCACCAGGACGCCATCAAGAAGGGCCTCACCGAGTGGGAGAAGGGCGGCCGTCCGAACTGGGACGTCCCGTACCTCACCATCGACCCCGCCGATATCGGTCGCCGCTACCAGGAGGTGATCCGCGTGAACAGCCAGTCCGGCAAGGGCGGTGTCGCCTACCTGCTGGAGGCGGAGTTCGGCATCGAGCTGCCCAAGGACATGCAGCGCGAGTTCGGCCCGATCGCCAACGACCTGGTCGACGCCCTCGGCCGCGAGGTGAAGGGCGACGAGCTCAAGGCGATGTTCTGGCGCGAGTACGTGGACCGCGTGTCGCCGTGGGAACTCGTCCACTTCCATGCCGACGGCGTGGACGGCCGGTTCCAGGCCCGCGCCTCGCTGAGACGCCTCGGTGCGGAGGCGAAGGTCGACGGCGAAGGCAACGGGCCGGTCGCCGCGTTCGTCGCCGCGCTCGTCGCGGCCGGCGCGCCGCGCTTCGAGGTCGCCAACTACCGCGAGCACGCGCTCAGCGCCGGATCCGGCGCCAGCGCCATCTCCTACATCCAGATCAAGACCGCCGACGGCCGCGCGAGATGGGGCGCCGGCGTGGACACCAATATCGAGCTCGCCTCGATGAAGGCCGTGCTCAGCGCGCTCAACCGCTTGGGCTGAACCTCCCCGGATGTTCCCCGAAGCGTCCGTGGTGACGCACCGAGCCCTCTATGGATGCCGCCGTCTGGCAGTCCGATGAAGTCGCAGCCGCGTACCTCTCCGGGGTGCGCGGCGCCATCCCGCTCGCCGCCGCGCAGATCGACACCTTGCTGCGCCTGATCGGGGCCTCGGGCCGACCGGTCCGTCGGATGCTCGACCTCGGTTGCGGCGACGGCGTGCTGGCCGCGGCGGTCCTCGGGCGGTTCCCGGAGGCCCGCGCGACGCTGCTCGACTTCTCCGGGCCGATGCTCGCCGCGGCCCGGACGCGCTTCGCCGCGCAGATCGATGCGGTGCGGATCGTCGCCGCCGATTACTCGGATCCGACCTGGACCGCGGAGGTCGCGGCGGACGCGCCGTTCGACGTCGTGGTCTCCGGCTTCTCGGTCCATCACCAACCGGACGACCGCAAACGCCGGATCTACCGCGAGTGCTTCGGGTTGCTGGCGCCGGGCGGCGTGTTCCTCAACTTGGAGCACGTCGCGTCCGGGTCCGCTTGGGCCGCGCGAGCCAACGACGAGAATTTCGTGGACCACCTCGCGGCGCATGCATCGCGGACCGGTGACCCGCGCAGCCGCGACGAGGTCGCCCGCGCCTACTATTTCCGCGAGGACAAGGCGGCGAACATCCTCGCGCCGGTCGAGGAGCAATGCTCGTGGCTGCGCGCGATCGGCTTCGTCGAGGTGGATTGCTTCTTCCGGCAGTTCGAACTCGCGATCTTCGGCGGCCGCGTGCCCGTGGCCGCGCCCGTCCCGGCCGGCACGCCCGGAGCGTTGCCGGACGGCATCCGCGTGGTCCCGATCGCCTTGGAGCATGTCGAGGCGTTCGCCGCCGCGGTGGACGCGGTCGCCCGCGAACGCCGATGGCTGCTCGCGGTCGAAGGCTTCCCGCTCGAGGAGACGCGCGAGTTCGTGCGGGAGAACATCGCCAAGAAGCATCCGCAGTTCGTC
>CANGMH010000019.1 GCA_947454005.1 Verrucomicrobiota bacterium | reverse complement strand
CGATGCCGTTGGGCAAGGGCAGGAAGGTCCGAAGCCAGTCCTCCCGCGCCCGGCCGAAGTCCTCCATGTCGTAGGCGCTCTCCCCGCCCACCAGCAGCGTGCACACCGCGATGACCAAAAGATCCGTCAACCGGTGCTCCTGGCCACGGCCCACACGCGGGTCGGGCAGTTCGTCGAACACGCTCACCAAACTCATAGGCGTCGCCATAGGCCACAGGCCTACCACCCCAAAACACAAGGATCCATCCCTATCTCCTCAGCCACCCCTTTTTTCATGCGTCGGCCCTGGTATTCGACCGCGCAGTCATGGACAAAATTGTGGGTGACGAGATTGTGGTACGTGTTCATCCGTGGGTCGCTCGGGGACCCGGAAGTGGCCCTGTCCAAGCTGATCCCGTTCCCAGAGATGTCGCGCAGGGCGTTGCCGGAGATGGTGTTGCTATGACACGCTGAGTTGAGGGTCAACCCCTGGCCCCCGAGGTGCTCGAACCTGTTGCCCGAGAATCGCAGCGACTCGGCGGTGTCGACGAACACCCCGGAACTCATCTCCATGGCGCCCGCAGCGTTTCCGGCCTGGTTTCCGACATATCCCGAATCGTTCACGGCGTTCCAAGCGGTATGCGCGAACGTGATCCCCTCGAAGACGAGGTCGCGCACGGGATCGCTCAGACTGTTTCCCTGGAGGGAGATCAGCGTCTCCAGCCGGGGAACGACGATGCTGGATTCCTCCATCGATTCACCAGGGGCAGGTTTGTAGTAGAGAGTGCCGGTGGCCGGATCGTGGAACCACTCGTCGGGCGAATCGAGGAGCGAGAGCGAGTTCTCGAAAAAGTAGGCCTGGTTCGGCAGCATGGCGGGAAAGGCGGACCCGAAGGCCTGGGCGGCCTCCGGGGACCGGAACGACAGGGTCGTCGTGGGGCCTGCCGGCGTGATGGAAGCGACTCGCAACCGGTCCTGGTTGAAGTTGCGCGCGATCACCATCTCGACCCCGGCGGGATCGACGAGTTCCACGACGTCGTTGCTGGCCACGGTGATCGACCGACCGGCTGGATCCCAAGAGATGAGCCGCGCGAACGTTCCCGCGTTCGGCGTGCGCGCCCGGATGGCCCGCCGGTCGTTGACGTACACTTGTCGGAACCGCTGGGTCCCGACCTGCGCCGTATGGATCCCGTCGGCACGGGCGGTCCAGTTGGTGATGCGGATCCCTCCGCTCAAGACCGGGGTCTCGTTGGTGTACGCCCGATAGATGACCTTGTGGCCGTTGAATCCAGAATCGTTGACATCGAAGCGCACGGTCGCGCCGAGCGGATAGGTACCGCCCCGCATATGCACGATGATGTCGGAGGTCATGTCATGGTTCACCGTCGCGACCGCCTGGCGTGCTCGCTCCAGGGTGGCAAACGGCCTTCCGAAGGTTCCGGTGCCCGTGGCGTCGCTGCCGTTCGTCGCCACGTAGATCGACGAAAGCTGCGCTGGGTCCGATCGGAGGAGACGGAAGAACCGGGCTTCAGGCACCAGGTTCGCCGTGAACGGGCTCACTGCCTCCGGGAGGTCGCTCCATGGCCCGATGATCTCGCTGGATCTCTGCAGCGCGGCATCCCCTGTCCAGCTCAAGACCAGGTCGGTGTCGCCGCGTTGCGCCGCGAGTTTCGGGACGCTCGGGACATCAGGCAGCGCGGTGAGCGAGAAATTGTCGTATGCCTGCACTCCGTAACCGGCATTGGCGTAAAGCCCGCCCAACCCATTGGTGTGGCGGCCCGACGCATCCACGATGTTGGCGTTCGTGTAGACCGTGGTGCCGGTCACGGTGTCGAAGACGCCGGCCGAGAAGCGCCCGAGGTTGGTGGAGGCGACGGTCAGGATATAGGGACGATTCTTCACGAACGGGAATGTCGGGCTCCCGCTCTGCAACGTCGTGCCCCTGCCGGCGGTGGCCTTGAAGAATTGCAGCCCGCCGTTGTCGGTGAACCGAAAGGCATAGTAGTTCGACGGGTTCTGGCAGTGGAACACCAACCCCATCCAGACCCCGCTGTTCTGTCTGTACGCTAGATTCAGTTGGACGGTCGCCTGGAGAAGGAAGCCCGAGCCAGGAACTGAGTTCGACGTCCCGAAACCGTTCCAAAGGATCAGCTGCTCGCTCGAATTCAGCTGACCGGCCTGCACAAGGCGCCGATCGCTGATGGACCATGCGCCGTTGGCGATCGTCCATTGCGGGCCGATCTGGTTGGGACTGCTGGCGACCGTCTGCACCGCCGTGTTTGATCGATCGAACTTGTCGACCGCCGCGTGGACCCACCCCGATAGATGGACCAGAAATGCCAGCAGAAGGATCTTTTTCATAACGCAGTGGCGGATGCGCATGGGCAGCAGCGCACGATGCGAGGGGTGGTCCGACGTGATCGCTTGGGGGGAGCTGTCAACACAACGCTTTCAAGGCCGATCGCGCCGGTCAATCGGATAGTCGGCTGCTCCGGAAACCCTGTGTCGCATCGAAACAGATCGATGGAAGGGCTGGTAGATGCCGAGAGGGGCGGGATGGGCCTTTGGGATGGGAGGATCCCGGGCGAGGCTGGATCGCCGCTGTGAGGCCGACCTGGTGGTCAGGCGCCAGGAGCCGGAGCGCGACGCGAGCGGCTGACGACCGTGCGGCGGGGTCTCCAAGACGATCTGGTGCCGGACCACATCGCGGACGCCGCGGGTCGGTCCCGCGCCACCACCCGAAGCGCGTCCGACAACTTTCGCAAAGACGACGTCGACGCACCGCTCTGCGACGCCCGGAGCGACAACCCCTACCGGACCGCCGAACTCTCCCGCACGGCCTTTACCGGGTCACAGAATGATCCGGAGGCCGGTCGCGTGGCGCACCATGCCGGAACTCCAAGGCTGGCTCGCGAGACCCATGGCGTGGAGCCACCTCAATGACCGCTTGGGAAAAGTGCGCGCGTGGCTGCGTGTCCCGTTCAAAAGCCGGGTCGAGAAGGATCCCGCCGACGGCCTTGAGTTCCACCATCGACTGGCGGCAGGACCAAAGGCCTTGGCCCTGGCACAGGACCGGCCGGTGCGCGTGCGCTTGTGCGTGCTGGACGAGATCTTCCGGGCCTGGCTCAGAACGTGTAGCTCACACCGGCCACGGCGCCGTAGGTATCGCCGAAATCGATGCGGGCCTCGCGGCCCGGGGCACCGACGGTGGCGCCGGTGCTGTGCTGGATGTCGCCGCCCACGTACACGCCGACATGGCGGGTGAGGCGGTAGTTCGCCCGGATCTGCGCGTACGCGCCGGGGGACCAGTGCGTGGCGATGAAACGGCCGGAGGCGCCCGCGGGCACCGGAACGGTCGGGTCGGCGAACGCGACGCTTTCCGCGAGGTCGAGATGCGAGCTCGAATAGATCGCCACGTAACCGGCGCTGAGCGACAGACTCATCCGGCTGGTGATCGGCACCTCGATCCACGGGCCGACCCGGAGGTTGTGGAACTCGCTGTCGAGCTTGCTGTCGAGCGTCGATGTGCCGGTGGTCGTCAGCACCGCGTGCGCCGACGGGCTCAGGCCGATCAACGGTCCCGGCGTTCCCGCCGCACCCGCGTAGGGAGCCAACGGCGGCGTGACCGGGCTGCCGGGGCTCGCGGCGTCGAGGGCGAAGCGGTCCACGGTGTAGGTCGCGGAGCCGGTCGCCACGGCGCGGTCGGAGACGGTGAACTGGCTGTAGCTGTAGCCGAACTCGAAACCGAAGCGCGCCGCGCGCTTGCCGATGTCGAAGCGGAAGAACTCGAAACCGGTGACGATCTCGCCGCCGAACTGCGGATCGTCCTTCAGCCCGCCCCGCTCGCCGACGCGCGGAGCAGCGTCGAGGCGGTGGAACACGAGGTCGTTGCCCTGCACCTGCGCGGCAGATTGGTAGCCCCAGTTCGCGGTGAGCGCAGGGTTGCCGCCCGCCGCGGGCTGCACGAAGCCGTCGTCGTAGCCGCCGGCCGCGAGGGCTCCCGTCGGGCGGATGTCGCGGAGGGTGGCCTTCATCCCGGACGAGACGCGGCCGCCCAGACGGACGAACCAACCGGATCGGTCCGTATCATCGGTGTCGTCCGCGGCGACCGCGGAGAAGGCGAGGACGGTGGCGCCGAGCGCGAGGGCCGTGACGCGGGACGTGAGGAGACGAGGAGGGTTCATGGAATAGATCGGGAGAAGTTCAGCGGGTCTCGAGCACGCGGTAGAAACGTCCGCCATCGGTGGGACGCGAGGCGGTCTTCGGTGCACCGTTGTCGAGCCATTGCACGTTGCTGCCGGTACCGGCCACGGCGGGCAGCGCCGTCCGCACGGCCGAGGTGTCGGTGCCGGAGAACCCCGCCGCGTCCGCGGAATATTGCACGTAGTAGCGGTAGCCGGTGCGCGTCGGGAACTCGACGAGGAACCCTGCGGCGATGAAGCGGTTGGTGGTCACCGAGAGCGTCGTGCCGGCGGGAGGCGTGAAGGTCACCAGCGCGCTGCCCCGAGGAGTCAGCGTCGGCGACGGTCGGGTGACGTAGTCGGGGACGAAATACTCGAGCGTGAGGCGGCGGGTCTCACCGGGGGCGATGGCACCCGAGTTGACGTACGTCTCGCCCGTCGTGAGGTATCCGTGCGCGTTCTGGTGGCCGATGGCGTTGGTGCGCGAATCGGTGCCGAGCGCACCGACGACCAAGAAAACGTCGCCGAAAAGGTCGGGGCCCGGGTTCGCCAGCTCGACGACCTGCTCGAAGAGGCCGGTCTGCGGATCCAGCGCCGCGGGGCTTCCGCCGCGGGTGACGACCGGCGGCACCGGGCTGGTGGACACGACGCTGTTGGTGTCCGTCGCGCTGACCACCGCCGGCGCGAAAGCAAGGGGCAGCGGCTGCGATGCGAAGGCCAACCGGCCCGCGTAGAGGTTCGTCGCACCGGGCACCAGCGTGAACGCGATCGTTCCGATGCGGTCTTCTCCGGGATAGAAGGTGACCCCGGCAGGCAGCGTGATCCCCACGCCGAGCAGGCCTTCCGCGGTCCGCGACCGGTCCTGCACGACGACCGCGCCGGTCGGAAGCGATGCCTTCCGGGGCATTCCGCCGTTGCTCGTGACCGGAGCCGGCACCGGCACCGGTGCGGGCTGGATGACCTCACCGACGACTTGGAAGACTTGGTTCATCATCGAGAAGCTCGACGAGATGCCGGTGAAATCGCACCCGCACGCGGCGGCCGTCGCGGCGGAGATCTGCGCGTCGACGGTGTAGACGGAAGGATCGAACCGGACCGAGAAGGAGAGGTTCGTCTCGGTGCCGTGCGCGGTGTAGTAGACGGGGAAGAAGAGGTTGTCCTGGACCACCGTCGGCTCTCCGAAACGGAGCGCGGGATCGGGCAAGGCCTTCGCGGACAACACGGCGTAGGTGGAGGAGCTTCCGACGGAGTTGGTGGCGACGATGTAGTAGGTGCCGACGTTGGTGGCGGCGACGCCCGGGATGACGAGCGTGTCGTTCGTCGCGCCGACCAATCCCGTGGTGCCGAACGACCACTGGAACTGCACCGGCGTGGCGCTGTAGACCGACGCGCTGAACGTCGCTGTCTGGCCGAGATAGACCGAGGTGTCCGCCGGCAAGCCGGTGAAGACCGGCACGGACTCGACCGCGAGCCCGGCCGGACTGGAGGTCGCGGTCCCCAGGGGGTTCTCGATGCGCACCGTGTAGCTCCCCCGGTCGTCCACCGAGACGTTCGTCAACGTGAGCGTCGAGTTCGTCGCCCCGGCGAGCGCCGAGCCGTCCTTGGACCACAGGTAGGTCAGCGGCGGGGTCCCGGTGACGCCGACGCCGAAGACCGTGTTCGTGCCGACCGCGACCGTCCGGGACCCGGGCTGGACGGTGATCGCCGGAGGCGAGGTCAACGTGACCGACGCCGAGGACGACGTGGCGCTTCCAAAGGCGTTGGTGATGACCACGGAATAGACCCCCGCGTCGCTCGCCTTCGACACCGACCGGATCAGCGCGTAGTCGATGTCGTTGGTGAGGCGGACGCCGTCCTTGGTCCAGAGATAACCGGCCGGTCCGCTTCCGCTCCATGTGACGGACAACACGAACGAGCCTCCGAGCGCGACGGTCGTGTCGGCCGGCTGGGTCGTGATGACCGGAGCGCCGGTCTGGGCCAGGCAGGAAAGGGCCAAGGCCGACGACAAGAGGCCCCGACGGAGCAGGGCGAGGAGATCGACAAGTTGCATGAGCTGGAGAATGGACGCGCTTCCCGCCCGGCACCGCCGGCGGTGGAGTGCATCTCGGGCCGACCTGCCCGCCCGCGCAAGCACCGATCCACACCTGTGACCGTCGGACCGGACCCGGCGGATCAGACCACCGTGCCGTGCGGGATGACGCCGTTCTTCGGGATGATGAGCACGCCGTCGCGGATGTAGTAGAGCGGATGGTCCACGTCGGCGGGCTTGCCCGCGGGCGAGAGGACGCAGCCGTCGCCGATGCGCGCGTTCTTGTCGACGATCGCGTTCTCGATGCGCGTGTTCTTGCCGATGCCGATCGGGATGCCCTGGTTCTCGGCGCGCGACTGGCGGGACGCCGAATCGTAGAAATCCGCGCCCATCATCACCACGCGGTTGAGGGATGCGCCTTCCTCGATGATGCCGCGGATGCCGATCACGCTGTGCTGGATCCGCGCCTTGTTGAGGATGCACCCGTCGGAGATGACGGCGTGGTCGATGGCGGCGCCGTTGATCTTCGAGGCCGGCAGGAAGCGGGGGCGGGTGAAGACGGGCGGGTCGAAGAAGTTGAACTTCGGCAGGTCGTTCGCCTGGTCGAGGCTCGCGTCGAAGAAGCTGCGGATCGTGCCGATGTCCTCCCAGTAGCCCTGGAAGACGTGGCTGTAGACGCGATGGGTCTTGATCGCGCCGGGGATGATGTGCTTGCCGAAATCGGTGAGATTGTTGTCGAGCAGCTCGAAGAGGACCTCGCGGTTGAAGACGTAGATGCCCATCGATGCGAGGTAGAACTGCTCGTCGCCCTTCACGCCGAGACCGGCATAGCTCTCCTTGTCGAGACGGAGCGAATCCAGCAGCGCCGGGTCCTTCGGTTTCTCGACGAAGGTCGTGACGCGCCGCTCGCCGTTGATGTGCATGATGCCGAGCGCCCCGGCCTCGCGCGCCGGCACCGGCATCGTGGCGATGGTGAGGTCGGCCGAGCTCTCCTCGTGCGCCTCGATGATCCGGCGGAAATCCATCCGGTACAGCTGGTCGCCCGAAAGGATGAGCGCGTAGTCGAAGTCCGTGTTCTTGAAGTGCAGGAGGTTCTTCCGCACGGCGTCCGCGGTGCCCTGGTACCACGACGTGCTGGAGAAGCTCTGTTCGGCCGCGAGGATCTCGACGAACCCGGCGCCGAAGTGGTCGAACTTGAAGCTCTGCGACACGTGGCGGTGCAGCGAGGCGGAGTTGAACTGCGTCAACAGGTACATCCGGTTGAGGCCGGAGTTCAGGCAGTTCGAGATGGGGATGTCCACCAGCCGGTACTTGCCGGCCAAGGGCACCGCCGGCTTGGCGCGGTCGCGCGTGAGCGGGAAGAGCCGCGTGCCCTGGCCGCCGCCCATGATGACCGCGAGCGTGTTGTGGCTGTAGGAGGAGTGGCGTGAGGCGGACATGGGGCTTCGGGTGGAGGCTGCGTTGTGGACGTCGCACCGGTACATAGCCGCCGACCGCGGCGGCATCAAGCCGCGAGGCGCCGGATGCCCCAAGTTCCGCGCGGGCATTGGACATCCCGCCGCCGGGAACGCATCCTCGGCGGCGCCGGATGGCACCCGCATGCCCGTCACCCGCACCGAGCTCGAGGACCGCGAGCGCCAGTTCCTGGCACCGTTCGCACAGACGAGCGGCGCCACGCGCGGACGCGTCCATCCGGAGGATCCGCCGACCTGGCGCACGCAGTTCCAGCGCGACCGCGACCGCGTGGTCCACAGCCGGGCCTTCCGCCGCCTGGAGCACAAGACCCAGGTCTTCCTCAACGGCAGCGGCGACCATCTCCGCACCCGCCTCACCCACACGATGGAGGTCGCCGCGATCTCGCGGAACATCGCCCGCGCGCTCCGCCTGAACGAGGACCTCGCCGAGACCATCGCCCTGGCGCACGACCTCGGGCACTCGCCCTTCGGCCACAAAGGCGAGCAGACGCTCGACCGCTTGATGCGCGCGCACGGCGGTTTCGACCACAACGACCAGAGCCTCCGCGTCGTCGAGGAACTGGAGCAGAAGTATCCCCGCTTCTCCGGCCTCAACCTCTCGTGGGAAGTCCGCGAAGGTCTCGGGAAACACGGCGTCGGCCCCGCCGGTCCGGCGTTCCGGCAGCCTTCGCTCGAGGCCCAGCTGGCCGACCTCGCCGACGAGATCGCCTACTACAGCCATGACCTCGACGACGGGCTGGATTCCGGGCTGCTCGACGAGCGGCGCCTGCTGGACGAGGTGGCGGTCTGGGCCGCCGCCGCGCACGAAGTGGAGGCGCAGTTCGGCAGGCTCCCCGACGAGAGCCGTCGCTATTACACCATCCGCCAGGTCATCGAAGGCCAGGTGACCGACGTCGTCGGGACCACCGAGCAGCTGGTGCTCGCTTCCGGGGTCCGCTCGGCCGACGAGGTCCGCGCCCTGCCCGGACCGCTGGTCTGCTACAGCCCGGGACGCAAGGCGCAGAACCTCGAGCTGCGCCGTTACCTCTACAAGAACCTGTACTACAACCCGGTCGTCGCCGGACCCAACAACCGCGCGATCAAGATGCTCGCCGAGGTCTTCGACCACCTCATCGCCCATCCGGAAGAGGTCGGCGCGCAGACCCGCAGACGGGCGGCGCAGGTCGGCTGGGAACGCGCCGTCTGCGACCATGTCGCCAGCATGACCGACGGCTACTGCATCCAGGAACACCAGCGGATCTTCGGCACCAAGGCCGGAGCCTGATCCCCTCCGCCGGCCTTCACCGGGCAAGCACGCGATCGAACAGGACCCGGCCGCCGGCGGCACCAGGATCCGAGAACTGCCAACGTCCCGGCGCCGTGACCGTCGCGATCACGGAAAAGCCCGGCGCGTCGCCGGTGATCTCGATCTGGAAGCCGCCACCGCTCGTCGCCGAGAGGCCGGGCGCGACCCCGGAGTGACGCCGCAGGACCGGATGTCCGGCAATCGCCAGAAGTCGTGACCGCGATCCAGCGGACCAGCCGCCATGCCGCCTCACATCCCGAGCTTCACCAGCTCCTTCTCGAGCGCGACCTGGAACTCCTGGAGATCCGCGGCGGCCGGACGATAGCCCTTGGTGTCGGGCACCAGGCCCGGCCGGCCGTAATTGTCCACGTACCAGGCACCGCCCTGTCCGTCGCTGAAGACCACGCGTCCGCTCACCATCGCTCCGGGCCGCACGACTGTGTCGACGGTCACCTGCACCCCTTTGCCTCCGATCGGCGCGGCGGGATCCACAAGACCCGCACCTGCCGTCTGGCCCGTCGGACCGGCGGCCGAGGCGGCGGCAGGAGGCTCCGGCTGCTTCGGCGGCTCGGGATCCTTGGGAAGCACCTTGAGGTCGTCGACGAGCATCCGGACCTCCATGTAGGTGAACTTCAGGCCGAATTCGGCCTCCAGCCGCTTCTGGAAATCGGACAGCTTCATGCCGTCCGCGATCCAGCGGCGGGCGGTTTCTTTCTGCGGATCGGTCAAAGTCATGGCGACAAGCTAGGGGGCGCCCACGGTCGGTTCAAGTGCCGCGGACCGGATGTCCCGCGCGGCCGGCCGCGCGGATCATTCCACGCGGCAGATGCCCGTGCCCTTGACGACCTCGCCGATGAACCACGCCTTGTGCTTCGCGGCCTTGATGGCCCGGAGCACGGCGTCGGCCTGGTCGGCCGCGACGATGGCGGTCATGCCGATGCCCATGTTGAAGACCTGGTAGAGCTCCGCTTCGTCCACCGTGTCGTCCGACGCGAGGATCTGGAAGAGCGGCGAGACGTCCCACGTGCCCTTGCGGATGACGACATCGCACTTCGCGGGCAACGTGCGCGGGATGTTGTCCACGAAACCGCCGCCGGTGATGTGGGCGAGCGCCTTCACGACATCGGGTTTGCCCGCCTTGTTGAACTTCTTGAGCAGCGCCTGCACCAGCGGGCCGTAGGTGCGGTGCACCTTGAGCAGCTCGGCGCCGACGGTCCCGCCGAGGTCCACCACGAAATCCTGCGGTTTCATCGACATGTGCTCGAACAGGATCTTGCGGGCAAGCGAGTAGCCGTTCGTGTGCAATCCGCTCGAAGCGATGCCGATCACCACGTCGCCGCGCTTCACGGTCTTCTGCCCGTTGAGCATCCGGGACTTCTCGACCACGCCGACGATGGTGCCGCTCACGTCGTACTCGCCGGCCTGGTAGAAGCTGGGCATCTGCGCCGTCTCGCCGCCGACCAGCGCGCAGCCGTTCTTGGCGCAGCCGCGGGCGAAGCCCTTGATGATCTCGGTGAAGACGTGCGGCTCCAGCTTGCCGGTGCCGAGGTAGTCGAGGAAGAAGAGCGGCTCCGCGCCGAGCACCGCGATGTCGTTCACGCAATGGTTCACG
Source organism: Verrucomicrobiota bacterium (assembly GCA_947454005.1). Taxonomy (GTDB): domain Bacteria; phylum Verrucomicrobiota; class Verrucomicrobiia; order Limisphaerales; family UBA9464; genus CAIVQB01. The sequence goes on along the minus strand of CANGMH010000019.1, from coordinate 13,325 downwards.
AGGTCCTCGCCGATGGTGTCGTGCTTGTCCATCGCGAAGGCCAGCTTGAGCTTGGTGCCGACGCCGTCGACCGACGACACGAGCACCGGCTGGCGGTACTTCTTCACGTCGAGGGCGAAGAGGCCGCCGAACCCGCCGACCTTGCCCAGCACCTCGCGGCGATGGGTCGACTTGAGCAGCGCGGGCAGCGTGCTCTTGACTTGGTTGCCGAGGTCGATGTCGACGCCCGCGGCAGCGTAGGCTTTCTGCTTCATCTTGGGGAAGGGAGTGAACCACGACCGGGCCGGGATGGAACAGGAATGATCGGACCGCCCCGACCGCGGCAAGGATCCTCCGCGGCGACCGATCTCCCCCTTCCGTTGTCCGACCGGCGTCGTAACGTCGGCCCATGGCGGATCCGAGACCTTCCCCGCACCGCGGCGCGCTCACGCAGCCGGCCAACCGCTTCGTCGAGGTCCGGCGCGAGCGCGACCCGGACTCCGAGGACCTCGACCCCGCCGAGGAACCGCTGCCGCGCACCGAGTTCCTCCGCGACCACGCGCGGTCGGTCCTCACCTCGAACGACAGCCCGGACATCGGCTTCACCTGGAGCCTGAACGCCTACCGCGGCTGCGAGCACGGCTGCATCTACTGCTACGCGCGGCCGTTCCACGAGTACCTCGGCTTCAGCGCCGGCCTCGACTTCGAGTCGAAGATCATGGTCAAGCACGACGCGCCCGAGCTGCTGCGCGAGGAGCTGGCCTCGCCGAGGTGGAGGCCCGACTGCATCGCGATGAGCGGCGTGACCGATTGCTACCAACCGGTCGAACGCCGGCTCCGCATCACCCGGCGGTGCCTCGAGGTGCTCGCGGAGTTCCGCAACCCGGTCGGCATTGTCACCAAGAACGCGCTCGTCACCCGCGATATCGACGTCCTCGCCGAGCTCGCCCGCCACCGCTGCGTCGTCGTCTTCATCTCGCTCACCACGCTCGACGCCGACCTGCGCTCCATCCTGGAGCCGCGCACATCGCCGCCCGCCGCACGGCTCGCGGCGATCCGGCAGCTGAGCGAAGCCGGCATCCCGGTCGGCGTGCTGACCGCGCCGGTCATCCCCGCGGTCAACGACCACGAGATCCCCAGGCTCATCGAGGCCGCGGCGGCGGCGGGCGCGAGGTTCGCCGGCAAGGTCGTGCTCCGGCTGCCGCTGGCGGTGGCGCCGTTGTTCGAGGACTGGCTCGACCGCCACATGCCCGACCGCAAGGAGAAGGTGCTCAACCAGGTCCGCTCCCTGCGCGACGGCAAGCTGAACGGCTCGCGGTTCGGCTCGCGCATGACCGGAGAAGGACCCGCGGCCGAGCGCATCTCGATGCTGTTCCGCGTGGCCTGCCAGCGTGCCGGCATCGCCGGCCGATGGCCGGAGCTGACCACCGACAACTTCCGCCGCCGCGAACACGACCAAGCGGAGCTGTGGTGAACCGCGGCGGCCTGCGCATCGCCCGGAGACCTCCTTCTCCCGGCGCTACAGGGCCGGCGTCTTCCGGAGGCCGCTGAGCTGCCCCAGCACGCGCCAGACGAAGCGCGGGTTGTTCCGCAGATAGCGCCGCCACAATCGCCGCGGTTCCGCGCACATCCGGTAGAGCCACTCGAAGCCGCTGCGCTGGATCCACCGCGGCGCCTGCCGGACGCGGCCCGCGTGGAAATCGAACGCCGCGCCGACACCCAGCATGATCTTCGCGTCCAGCTTCGGCAGATGCGACGCCATGAAACGCTCCTGCTTCGGCGTGCTCAGGCCGACCCAGAAGAAATCCGGCCGCACCGCCGCCACCTGCGCCGCGAGGTCCGCGAGCTCCTTCTCGTCGAGCGGCCGGAACGGCGGCGTGTAGGTGCCCGCGATGCGGATACCCGGGAAACGCGCCTCCAGCTTGGCCTTCAGCTCCTCCGCCACGCCGGTGTTGCCGCCGTAGAAGAAGTGCGTGTGCCCGCTCTTCTGCGTCCACGCGAAGACCTCTTCCATCAGGTCCGGCCCGTAGACGCGGCCCATCGTCTTGTGCCCCGCGAGCCGGCCCATCCAGACCATCGGCATGCCGTCGGGCGTGGTGAGCAGCGAGCCGTTGTGGATCCGGCGCAGCGCCTCGTCGTCCTGCGATTCCATCACGCCGTGGACGCCGGTGACGGTCACGTAGCCGCGACGTCCCGCGGCCAGCGCGTCGCGCAGCGCGGCCACGGCCGACCCGAGGTCCAGCACGGAGATGCCGACGCCGAGCACGTCGACACGCGGAGGGGGGATGAACTCTGGCACGGCCCGACCGTACCAAGGCCAGGGTCCCGACGGAAGTTGGCGCTTGGACCGGTCCGGGCCCTTCGTTTCCGGGGCTTTCCGATCGCGCGGCTGCCAGGTGGTCCTCGCCGACCTGCATCCGAGCGGTCACCTGATGCCCAGCGACACCGGTCTTGGGGCCTCGCGCGACCCTGGCCTCGGTCACTGACCGCCCCGATCGCCGCCGCGAAGGACCGCCGTCGTCGGATGCCGAGCTGGGGCGGACCCTGGGCGTGGCGGCTATCGCTTGGACGCCATGACCAACACCCCGCCGGCGACCAGAGCGATACCGAGCCACTCCCGTGCGGACGGACGCTCACCCAGGAAGGCGAATGCGAACACCGCCACGAGAACCAGGCTGGACTTGTCGACCGGCGCGACCTTTGAGGCGTCGCCAAGTTGCAGGGCACGGAAGTAGCAGACCCAAGAAGCTCCCGTCGCCAAAGCCGACAATCCAAGAAAGGCCAAGGTCTTGGTCGAGAGGGTGCGCGGATCGTTCCATTTCCCCGCGAACCAGACAAAGGCCCCGAGCACCAAGACGATGAAGACCGTGCGGATAAGCGTGGCAAAGTCGGGGTCGATGCCTTGGATCCCGATCTTCGCGAAGATCGCCGTGAGCGCGGCGAAGCAGGCGGACAGCCCCGCCCAGAAGAACCAGTCATTTGAGGTGGTGAGCATACTTTCAGGAGCCTGGACCCAGGATCAGCGACCCGGCCGACAGGACTCTTATGTCCTTGCCGGCCGGCCGCCAGAACGGACACGTACAACCTGCCGGTCTCCCCGAACGGGTCGATCCGAACCAGACCGGCCCTGAGCCCGACCGCAGCGACACCGAACACGACGAGGTGGCCGGACTCCTCGGAGACGTCCTGCGGCCACGGCCATTCGTCGACTGCCATCCGGACTTCCACGGTTCGCGACGAGCGCGGGATCCCGACGACGAGCGGTCGGTCGCGCACCGCTCGTAGGATGAGTTGCCGCATACGTTCCTCGGGCTTTCCGATCGCGCGATCGCCCGGCATCGTCGGGGCGACACGAATGAGCCAGCCGTCGCGCATCCACGACATGGCCGTCGCCGACCGGCCGCGCGAACGGCTCGCCGAGCGCGGCCCGAAGTCGCTCAACACCGCCGAGCTCATCGCCATCCTCCTCCGCACCGGGCTCCAGGGCGCTTCGGCCGTGGAGATCGGGCACCACCTCATCCGCAAGTTCGGCTCGCTCGAGGGCATCGCGCGCGCATCGCTCGACCAGATGGTCGAGGTGAAGGGCGTGGGCCGCGACAAGGCGGTGACCCTCAAGGCGGCCTTCGAGCTGGCCATCCGCCTGGCGGACGAGAAGCGCCGCGAATCGCCCGTGCTCGACACGCCGGCCGCGCTCGCGGCGCTGCTGCGGGACGAGCTGTCGATCCACGACACCGAGCGTTTCCTCGTGTTGCTGCTCGACACCCGCCGCCGCCTCCTCCGCGTCGAGGAGATCGGACGCGGCCTGGTCGACTCGGTGCTCGTCCATGCGCGCGAGGTCTTCCGCCCGGCGATCCTCGCCAACGCGCACTCGGTGGTCCTCGCCCACAACCATCCCGGCGGCGATCCGACGCCCAGCGACGCCGACCTGAGGATCACCCGCGACCTCATCCGCGCCGGACAGCTGCTCAAGATCGAGGTGGTCGACCACATCATCATCGGCCGCCGCAGCGGGACTCGGGAGAAGGACTACTGTTCGCTGCGGGAGCTCGGGCAGTTCTACCAGTGAACCCATGATCCATCCCACCGCCGTCATCCATCCGCGCGCCGTCCTCGGGGCCGGCACCACCGTCGGGCCCTACGCGACGATCGACGGGCACGTCGTGCTCGGGGCCGGCTGCGCCGTGGGACCGCACGTCCATCTCACCGGGCACACCACGGCCGGCGACGGCAACCGGTTCCACGCCGGCGCCGTGATCGGCGACGCCCCGCAGGACTTCAAGTACGCCGGCGCGCCGACCCGCCTGCGCATCGGCTCCGGCAACGTCTTCCGCGAGCACGTGACCGTCCACCGCTCGAACAAGCTGGAGGAGGACACCGTGATCGGCGACGCCAACTTCTTCATGGCCGGCAGCCACGTGGGCCACAACTGCGTGCTGGGCAACCAGAACATCCTCGCCAACGGCGCGCTGCTCGCCGGGCACGCGACGCTCGCGGACCGCGTGTTCGTCTCGGGCAACTGCCTGGTGCACCAGTTCTGCCGCATCGGGCGGCTGGCGATGATGCAGGGCGGATCGGCCATCTCGAAGGACCTGCCGCCTTTCTGCGTGGCGCGCGGTGACAACGGGATCTGCGGCCTGAACACGGTGGGCCTCCGGCGCGCGGGCCTGACCTCCGACGAACGATCGGCGCTCCGGCGGGCCTATCACCGGATCTTCCGGTCGGGCGCGCGGCTCAAGGCGTCGCTGGACGCGGTGCGCGAAGAATCCGCCGGCCAGCCGGCGGTGATGGAGATGGTCGACTTCATCGCCGCGAGCCGGCGCGGCATCGGCGCGGACAGCGGGCGGCGCAGCGGCCGGGACGAAGAAGAGTGAGGCCTGGGAACTCTCCGCGGCGGACCGGCAGGCCGGCGCGTCCGGCCGCGGTCACTTCGCCTGGATCCGGAAGAGGTCGGTCGCGCCGCGGATGAAGAGCGCGCCGTCGGTCACCGCGTAGCTGGCGAGCGTGCGCTGGCCGAGATCGTTCTTGGCCAGGAGCTCGAAGGTCTTGCCCGGCTTCACGACGTAGCCCACGCCTTCCTCGTTCTGGAACCACAGCTTGCCGTCCGCATGGACCGGCGAGGCGGAGAAGTTGCCGCCCAACCGCTCGCTCCAGTGGACCGTGCCCGTCTTGGCTTCGACGCAGGACGCGATGCCGGCGTCCGAGACGAAGTACAACTCGTCGCCCACGAGCAGGAGCGAAGGCGTGTTCGGCGCGCCTTTGGTGAGCGTCCAGGCGACGTGTGTGTCGGTGAGGTCCCCGCGCGCGGTACCGCCCGGCCGGATCGCGTGGACGAGGGGACGGTCGTAGCCGGTGCCGAAGAACAGCAGCCCGTGCCCGTACACGGGGCGGGGGATCACCGAATAGCCGTTGCCGTAGCGCACGCGCCAGAGCTCGGTGCCGTCCTTCGGATCGTAGGCGCAGACCGCTCCGCTGCCCGGGCTGATGATGGCGCGGTCGACGCCGTTGGTGAGGTAGAAAGGCGTGCTGAAGGAGAACTTCCTCTCCGCCGGCGTCACGCGCGGCGTCTTCCAACGGATCTCTCCGGTGCCGCGGTCGAGCGCGACGACGTAGGGGTCCTTCTCGCCGTCGACGCTGAAGACGAGCAGGTCGTCCACCAACGCGGGCGATCCACCGTTGCCGTGGACCGGGACGTACTTCAGGCCGGTCTGCCGCCAGATGGTGCGACCGCTCACGTGGAGGCAGGCCGTGCCCATGTGGCCGAAATGCACGTACACACGACCGTCGTGCACGATCGGCGTGGGGCTGGCGTGGCCGTTCTTGGAGTGGATGCGCGGCGCGGTGCCGGCCTCCTCGCGGAAGACCTCGTTGTCCCAGAGAACCTTGCCTTCCGAGGCGCTGAGGCACAGCACGCGCAACGAGAGGTCCTTCGAGCCCTCGATCGGCGCGGCGGTGGTGAGATAGAGGTTGCCGCCGGCGAGCACGGGCGACGACCAGCCGCTACCGGGGATCGCGGTCTTCCAGGCGACGTTCTCGGTGGCGCTCCAACGGATCGGCAGATCCTTCGCGGTGGAATGGCCTTGGCCGGTCGGGCCGCGGAACTCGGGCCAATCCCCGGCGACGGCGCCGAAAAGCGCGGACAACGACACGAGCAGGAGGGACGCACGAAGCATGGCGGGACCCTATCGGAACGGCGCGACGTTCGGCGAGCGGAGAAGCGGAGCCGTCGCCGGACCCGGGGCGCGACGGGTCCTAGACCCCATCCCAATGTTGCGGCCATCTTCCCTCCATGAACGCTCCTGCGTGATCCATGGCGCACGCGATCCGGGACCGGCTTCGGGCGGGCAGCGGCCGCCGACCGCGGAACACTGGTTCACTGACGACCGTTTGCTGCTTATAGTCCCGCCATGCGCTACATCGAACCCCACGGCCACATGGTCAGCCGCACGACGGACGACTACATCGACATGGTCACCGCCGGCTGTGCCGCGGTCTGCGAGCCCGCGTTCTGGGCCGGATTCGACCGCTCCTCGGTCGACGGCTTCCGCGACTATTTCCGCCAGCTCACCGAGTTCGAGCCCGCCCGCGCCGCCCGCCACGGGCTGCCGCACTTCTGCTGGCTGTGCATCAACCCGAAGGAATCGGAGGACGTCGCGCTCGCCACGGATGTCATCGGCATCATCCCCGAGTTCCTCGACCGCCCGAACGTGCTCGGGATCGGCGAGATCGGCCTGAACAAGAACTCGCGGAACGAGATCGCCGTGCTCGAGATGCACGTGGACCTCGCCGCGCGCACCGGCCAGCTCATCCTCGTCCACACGCCGCACCTCGAGGACAAGCTCAAGGGCACCCGCCTCATCCTCGACGTCATCAAGAACGACGCCCGCATCCGGCCCGAGCGCGTGCTGATCGACCACGTGGAGGAGCACACGGTGAAGACGGTGCTCGAGCACGGCCACTGGGCCGGCATGACGCTCTATCCCATCTCGAAGTGCACACCGGCCCGCGCGGTGGACATCCTCGACATGCACGGCAGCGACCGGCTGTGGATGAACTCGGCTTGCGACTGGGGCGAGAGCGTCCCCTTGGCCATCCCCAAGACGGCGCTGGAGATGCGCCGCCGCGGCTGGAACGCCGAAGCGATCGACCGGGTCATCTACCAGAACCCGGTTCGGTTCCTCAGCCAGTCGACCAGGTTCCGCCTGCCCTGAACGGTCCCGCGGTCGGACGCGACCCCGGCCGACGTCGAGCCGGCGCCGCCGTTCAGAGGTGGAGCATCTCGGCGAGAAGCGGCTCCATCGCGTCGGCCCAGATGACGTAGCCCTTCTCGGAAAGATGCAGCGCGTCGGGCATGACGTCCTTGGGCAGGGTGCCGTCGGCCGCGAGGAACTTCTCGCCGATGTCGAGGAACCGGACCGTCTTGCCGTCGTCGAGCTTCGCGATCTGCATGTTGATCGCCGCGATGGCCTTGCGGAACTTCGTGCCCGGCAGCGCGTCGCGGGGGAAGACGCCCAGCAGCAGCACCTTCGTGCCCGGCGACCGCCGGTGGATCGAGCGCACGATGGCGCCGACGCCTTTGGCCACGTCGTCCGGCGGGTCGTCGTGGATGCCGAGGTTGTTCGTGCCGATGAGCAGCACCACGACCCTGGGATCGATGCCGACGAGCGCGCCGTTCTCGATCCGCCAGAGGACGTTCTGGGTGGTGTCCCCGCCGATACCGAAATTCGCGGGCTTGCGCGGGACGTAACGCTGCTTCCACACAGCGTTGTCGGCCCAGCCCTGCGTGATGGAATCGCCGAGGAACAGCAGGTCCACATCGCCTTGGAGCGCGCGGCGGAGCATCGCGTCGTGCATCGAGTTCCAGTCCGCGTAGGACATCCACGGGAAGCTCCGGGCCCGGGGCTTCGGTTCCCACGCCTTTTCCTGGGCGGAGACGGACACCGTGGAGACGGCGAGCAGCAACGACAGCGAGACGAGCAGGGATCTCATGTCCCCGCCGATGCCAGAGCGGCGCCCGCGGGTCAACCTTCCGTCGCGCGGACCGCTCCGCACGTCACGTCTCCACGATGCGCTGCCGTCGTGGCTGTGGACCGCCGGCGCTCGACGATACGGCTGTTTCACCACCGTCGGCCATCTCGTCGACCACGCGGCTGGACGGTCATTTCTTCTTCATCCCCACGCTGCTGGCGCGCTTCGCGATCTTCCGGCTGGTGGTGACCTTGGTCACGGTGCCGGTCGCGAGATACTTCTGCTTCACGGTGTCGAGGATGGCGTCGCGGTGGTCGTAGAGGCGCTTTAGCTTGCGCGGCTTAACACGGGCCGTGACGTAGGCCGTCAGCAACGGCAGCGCGATGGTGCTGTCGGTGTAGCACACCACGGAATCGGGCAGCTTGTCGGGGTCGACCTTGCCCCAGCTCACGGCTTCGGCGGGCGTGGCGCCGCTCAGGCCGCCGGTGTCGGGCCGCGCGTCGGTGACCTGGAGGAAGTAGTCGTGGCCCTTCTCCTGGATGCCCATGACCTCCTGGATCTGCGGCTCGGTCTGGAGCATGAAGTTCTTCGGGCTGCCGCCGCCGAGGATGAACACGCTGCTCGTGTGGCCGGTGCTCTTGGCGTGGTAGACGATGCCGGCGGTCTGGTTCACGTCGCGGTTCACGTCGGGCATCAGCTTCGAGCCGCGCATGGCCATCGCGGCGACGTTCATGCCGATGCTCGAATCGCCCGGGCTGCTGGTGAAGATGGGGATGCCGCACTCGTACGCGGTGGCGAGCACCGAGCTGTCCTTGATGCCGAGCTTCTTCTGGCGCGCGGCGACGTACTTGCCCAACAGATAGTGGAACTCGTCGGTGCCCATGGCGCGCTGGAACTCCGGCCCTTGGATCACCTCGCGCACGAAGGCGTCGGTGTCGAGCAGCACGTTGTAGTCGAAGAGCACGTCGTAGATGCGGATCACGCCTTCCTCGTGCAGCTCCACGTCGTCGAGGAACGGCGTGCCGCTGTGCAGCTGCATGTCCAGGCCGAAGTGGAGGTCATGGTACAGGTTGGCGCCGGTGGAGATGATCCAGTCCACGTAGCCGCCCTTCATCAGCGGGATGAGGCAGCTCTTGCCGAGGCCGGCCGGCGTGAGCGCGCCGGTGAGCGACATGCCGATGTAGCCGTCGTCGGGCAGCATCTTCTTGGCGAGCAGCTGCGCGGCCTCGCGGAGCCGGCCGCCGTTGTAGGCGAGCATCGACTGGTCGATGAGGTCGGCTGCGGAGATGTCCTTGCCGACGCCGAAGGGGTTGAGGCGCGGATAGGCGGCGAACTTCTTGGAAAGCGGTTTGCTCATGTGCCGCGGAGGATGCTCACGCCGCCGAAAGGCAAAAGGCAAAAGGTGCCGCTGAAGCGGGCACCGGCCGCCCACGCCTTCACCTCGCCACCGGCGGGGCGAGGGTGAACCGGGCCTGGATCGCTTCGGAAAGGACGATGCCCGTCTCGATCCGCTCGCCGGCGACGACGCCTTCGATCCAGAACCGGACGATCATGGTGATCCCGTCGGCGCCGGAGCCCTTCGAAGTCCGCGGTGGGCAACCGCCCGCCGCCGTGGTTCAAATATTCGCATGGACCTCCGTCGCCGTTTCGTTTGGCTCCTCTTCTTGCTGGGCGTCCCAGCCGTCGCCCAGCCGCTGCCCGGCACCCGGCTGCTCACCGGCACCAACGACCTCGCGGCCGACATGGTCACCGGCATCAGCCGCTACCTGGACCGCGAGACGGCGGCGAGCGTCACGAACCGGGCCAAGCTCTGGCGGTGGAAGCCCACCGATACAACGCCCGCTGGACTCATCCACCGTTTCGACGCGAACCGCGCGCGCTTCCGCCAGGTGCTCGGCCTCGCCGATCCGCGCGACGCGCGCGGTCCGGTCACGCTGCGCCACATCGCTCCCATCGGCACGGATGCGCCGGCCGGCTCGGTCGAGATCGCCCGCGGCGCCGGTTTCCGCGTGTTCGCGGTCGCGTGGGACGTTTTCCGCGGCGTCGAGGGCGAAGGACTGCTGCTGTTGCCCGATGGCGAACCGAAAGGCGACGTCATCGCGCTGCCCGACTGCGACTGGACGCCGGAGCAACTCGTCGGCCTCGCGCCCGGGCTGGCCCCGTCGGAGCAGTACGCGCGGCTCTGCGCGGAGCAGGGATGCCGCGTGATCGTGCCATCGTTGATCGACCGCGGCAGCGAGTTCGCCGGAAACCCCGGCGTGCGCCCGATGAAGCACAGCCAGCGCGAGACGCTCTGGCGCGCCAGTTACGAGATGGGCCGCTCGCCCATCGGCTACGAGCTGCAGAAGGTCTTCGCCGCCGCGGATTGGATGGAGCAGACGCGCCGCGCCGGCACCATCGGGTGGAACGTGGACGCGACGCTCGCCGCGCAGCAGGGGGCCGCGACGAACCGGCAGTTCCTCGGGGTCATCGGCCACGGTGAGGGCGGATTGCTCGCCTACTATGCCGCGGCCTGCGACACGCGGTTCGCCGCGAGCTACGTCAGCGGCTATTTCGGTCCGCGCGAACGGCTGTGGGAAGAGCCGATCTACCGGAACGTGTTCGGGTTGCTGCGCGAGTTCGGCGACGCGGAGATCGGCGCGTTGGTCGCGCCGCGCTGGCTGTGGCTGGAGACCGGACGTTATCCGGAGGTGGTCCACACCGATGCCAACGGCGGTGCGCCGGGACGGATCGGGAGGCCGGAAGACAACGCGACCATGGCCGAGCACGCGAGGCTCCAGAACATCGCGGGCTCGGTCGCCGGCGGCCACGGCAACAACCGGCCCGACCGCTTCGGCGACCATGTGAGCCGTTTCCTCTTCTCGCTCACGGGCACCAATCCCGGCGTGGACTTCCCGCCCGGTCCCGTGCCACAGGTCACCGGCCCGCTGCCCGACGCGAAGGCCCGCACGCTCCGGCAGTACCGCCAGATCCTCGAGGACACCCAGTGGCTCATGCGCGAGGGCGAGTTCCAGCGGCGCGAGTTCTGGAAGCGCGCCGACTTCAAGTCGCTCGCGGGTTTCACCAACTCGGCCGCGTGGTACCGCGGACAGTTCCGCTCGAACGTGGTCGGCGTCATCCCGGCCGCGTCGTTGCCGCCGGATGCGCGCACCCGATTCCTCGGCGAGACGAACGGCGTGCGCCGCTACGAGGTCGTGCTCGACGTCCACCGCGACGTCTTCGCCCAAGGGATCCTCTGCGTGCCCGTGGGCATCCAGCCGGGCGAGCGGCGTCCCGTCGTCGTCTGTCAGCACGGTCTCGAGGGCAGGCCCGTCGATGTGTCCGACCCGGCGGTGGACAGCCGATTCTACCATCAATACGGCCTCCGGCTCGCGGAGCGCGGCTACATCACCTTCGCGCCGCAGAACCCCTACATCGGCGGGACCAAGTTCCGCCAGGTGCTGCACCAGGCCCAGCCGCTCGGGCTCACGCTCTGGTCGTTCATCGTCCGTCAGCACGAGGTCGTCACCGATTGGCTCGCGTCGCAGGACTTCGTCGACCCGCGGCGCATCGCCTTCTACGGCCTGAGCTACGGCGGCAAGACGGCGATGCGCGTGCCCGTGCTGGTGGACCGCTACTGCCTGAGCATCTGCTCGGCGGACTACAACGAATGGATCTGGAAGAACACCTCCGCGCGCTCGGCCTACAGCTATCTCTTCAACAACGAATACGACATGCCCGAGTGGGACCTCGGGAACACCTTCAACTACGCCGAGATGTCGTGGCTCATCTTCCCGCGGCCGTTCATGGTCGAACGCGGCCACGACGACGGCGTCGCTCCCGACGAATGGGTCGCCTACGAATACGCCAAGACCCGGCGCCACTATGTGAAGCTCGGTCTCGCCGACCGCACCGAGATCGAGTTCTTCGACGGCCCGCACAGCATCCACGGCGTCGGCACCTTCGAGTTCCTGCGGCGGCATCTCGGATGGCCGAGGTGAGGGCCGGTCGGCGCACGTCGCCGGCCTGTTCTGGCGGCTGGATGCCGGACCGGCTAACGTGCGCGCGAAATGCGGCAGACCTGGCGTGCGCTCTCCTTCTTCCGGGCCGATTGGCCGCGGGTCCTGGCGGCGTCGATGCTCTTGGGGTCCGGCACGGTCGCCGGCCTGCTCAAGCCGTGGCCGCTGGCGCTCGTGGTGGATTCGGTGCTGGGGCACGAACCTTTCCCGGAGATCGTCGGACGCGTCATCGGCGGGATCCCGCTGCCCACCCAGCTGGCCGTCCTGGTCGGCGCCCTGGTGCTGCTGCATCTGGGGCACGCGTTGGTCACGGCGGCGCAGAACGCGCTGGTGATCGCGACGGGTCTGCGCGGGCTGGCGCGGGTGCGGCGGGCGGTGTTCGACCGGCTGCTCGGGCTCTCGCTCCAGCGGCTGCAAGGCGCGCAGGCCGGCGACCTCATCTATCGGGCGACGTGGGACACCTACGCGTTCCAGACGTTGTTCACCCAGGGGCTTTTCACCTTCCTCGGCGCGTCGGCCGGCGTGGCCGCGATGACCGTGGTGATGTGGCGGCTGAACCCGGTGCTCACCGGGGTGGCCCTGGCCACGGTGCCCGTCCTGGTCGCGGTCATGAACGGCGTGGGCGCCGGGATGGCCCGGCGCGCCGGTGAAGCGCAGACCGCGGACGCCGGCATCGCTGCCGCGGTGCAGCAACTGGTGGCGAACCTGCCGCTGGTCCAGAGCTTCACGCGGGAAGCGACCGAGGCCGCGCGCTTCGGCGGACGCGCGGACGCGGCGTTGGAGGCGCGTTGGAGGCAGCACGCGGCGGAGGTCCTCTATCTCGCGGCGGTGGCGGCCGTGTTCGCGCTGGGCACCGCGGCCATCGTGTGGGCCGGGGCGCGGCAGGTGCTGGACGGTCGGCTGAGCACGGGCCAGCTGCTCGTCTTCCTCGCGTATCTCGCCCAGCTGCACGAGCCGCTGAACCAGCTCTCGAACGTCGGTTCTACCTTGGCCAGCTCGCGTGCCGGGACCCGGAGGGTGCTGGAACTGCTCGACGAGGAGGATTCCGCGACGTGCGAGGCGCGGCCGGTGGTGACGGCGTCGGATGGAAGCGCGTCTCCCGTCGTCGCGCGGCGTGCCGGCGGGTTGGACTTCGACGCGGTGAGCTTCAGCTACGCGGCGGGGCGACCCGTGTTGCGCGAAGTGTCGTTCCGGGTCGAGGCCGGGACGTCGGTCGCCTTGATCGGTCCGAGCGGCGCGGGCAAGACCACGGTGCTCCATATGGTGCCCCGATTCCTGCGGCCGGATTCCGGAAGCGTCCGGCTCGGCGGCGCGGATATCGCGGGACTTCCTCTCCGGGCGCTCCGCGAGCAGGTCGCGTTGGTCTCGCAGGAACCGCTGTTG